>JAYENH010000664.1:0-2210 GCA_034721995.1 Bacteroidota bacterium | reverse complement strand
CTTTGTAGAAGGTGATCCAGCAGCAATACTAATTGTAGAATTTGCAGAAGAGAATCAAGAAATAATTAGCCGTAAAACAAAAGAAATGCAATCCGAAATGCAAGCAGCGGATTTAGGCTATCATTTCCCTGTAATTTATGCTAATGACATCACTAAAGTATGGGATTTACGCAAGGCTGGCTTAGGTGTTCTTAGTAATATGCCCGGTGATGCTAAACCTGTTCCTGTAACAGAAGACACAGCGGTACACCCCGAGTTTTTGCCTGCATATATTGCAGAATTCAATGAATTACTTTCAAAACACAAACTATCCTGTGTTTATTATGCACATATCGCCACAGGCGAATTACATTTACGACCAATTCTAAATCTGAAAGATCCAAAAGACGTAGAATTGTTTCATACTATTGCGCTAGAAACAGCGAAGCTGGTAAAAAAATACAAAGGATCTTTAAGCGGAGAACATGGCGACGGCCGTTTACGTGGTGAGTTTATTCCATTGATGATTGGTAACGAAAATTATGCATTACTGAAAGAGATTAAAAGAGTCTGGGATCCTGATAATATTTTCAATAAGGGCAAAATCATCGACAGCCCGCCCATGAATACATTTCTGCGTTTTGAGCCAGGCAAAGAAACAAGAGAAATAGAAACTTATTACGATTTTAGCAATGACTTGGGTTTTTTACGAGCAGTAGAAAAATGCAATGGTTCAGGTGATTGTCGCAAGCCACACACTGCTGCGGGAGGGATGTGTCCGAGCTATCAAGCCAGTCTCGATGAGCAAAGTACTACTAGAGCACGAGCAAATATTTTACGAGAATTTATCAGCAATAGCTCCAAAACTAATCCTTTTGATCATAAAGAGATTTATAATGTTCTAGATTTATGTTTGGGCTGTAAACTTTGCAAATCCGAATGCCCTTCTTCGGTGGATATGGCAAAATACAAAACGGAATTTTTACAACACTGGTACGAAAACCACGCCATTCCAATACGTACAATAGCCATTGCCAATATTGATCGCATAAATCGTTTAGGCATGATTGCACCGCCTATTTACAATTTATTTGCAGGCAGTAAAATTTTATCATGGCCATTAAAAAAAATATTAGGTTTTGCTACAAAACGTAGCTTACCAAGATTGTACAAATACTCTTTACGGCATTGGGCAAAACGACATTTATCTGAACTAAATTCTCATAGTGGGCAAAATGGGACAGTTTCTTTATTTACAGATGAATTTACAAATCTCAATGACACTATAATTGGCATAAAATGCATAAGTTTACTCTGCACACTTGGCTACAAAGTTGAACTTCCAAAGCATGGATTAAGTGGCAGAACTTTTATCAGTAAAGGTTTATTGAAAAAAGCTAGAAAAATCATTGACGGCAATATTGAAAGTCTTTATAGTAAAATTTCTGAAACTAAGCCTCTAATAGGCATTGAGCCTTCAGCAATTTTAGGGTTCAGAGATGAATATCCTGAGCTTTGCAGTCCTCATCTTCGTGAAAAAGCAAAAAAGATGTTTCCTTTTACCAAGATGGTGGATGAATTTATTGTAGAAGAATTTAATAAGGGTAAAATTCTTAAAGAGCAATTCACGAGTGAAGGAAAAAACATCCTTTTTCATGGACATTGCCAGCAAAAAGCTTTGACAGGGACAGCAGCAACAAAAGATATGCTTTCTATTCCCAAAAATTTCGAAATAGAGGAAATACCTTCAGGATGCTGTGGTATGGCAGGCAGCTTCGGATTCGAAAAGGAGCATTATAATTTAAGTATGAAAGTAGGCGAATTAGTATTATTCCCGGCTATTAGAGCAGCCAGCAAAGACACAATTATTGTTGCGTCAGGGACAAGTTGTCGGCATCAGATAAAAGACGGAAACGATGTAGAAGCAAAACACCCTATAGAAATTTTGTGGGAAGCACTTGATATATAAATTTAGAAGTCCCCTTAAGTAAATATAAGTGTTTAAAAAAGGCTTATTGGGTACGTTTTTCGACATTTAGATTGTGTTATTTGAGTTTTAAGTAGCAATGGTGCAAAATAATTAATCGGCAATTTTGATTTTCATAAGTTTCAATGTGTCTCAAAAACCTGTTGAGATTTATAAACTAGCCCAAAAGACACGCAGAGATTTGCAAGCCAAAGCTTTGCAGAAAAATTCTTAGCAATTCATTTTGTGCCACAAATAAATTATG
>JAYENH010000663.1:0-9725 GCA_034721995.1 Bacteroidota bacterium | reverse complement strand
TTTTTCTCCATTGCTATACGGATAAAAAGCATCGTATAGCCTTTTTTTATAAAATGGCACCCAAAAAGTTACAGAACCATCTCTGTCTTTTTTTATCAATCCATTTGTGTAGAGTAATTTAATACCGGGCCGATCAATTTTAAAAGGAATTTTATCTTCGGTAAATAGTAAGCGTTCAACAAAATGGCGGTGCTCTTCGGCTTTGTTTAGTATGTTCGAAAAGTTTTTATCAATGGCTTCTGTCAGGTACCAGTCTTCAACTTTAAGATAATCCGTATAAGCAATGTTCTTTTTGTCGCGATTGTCTACAACAAGTTTATTTGCAAAACCATTTACCAATCCGGGTTGGTTTGCCGTAATCTGACTAATTTTATTTTTTACTTTTTCTTCGAATAATTGTCCTGTTTCGGTTTCGTGTTGGCCTAATAATTCGCGAACTTCGCTATCGGTAAAATAAGGAACATTCAAATTATCGGCAATATTAAATGGGCTGGCATTGTCGCTTACTACACCAACAATGTTCGAGACACCAACAAGTATCACACTTTTAAGGCAATGGCTTTCGCGCGAGTGATAGGCATTACGGATTGAATGAAGAAACTCGCCAAAATATTCGGGGTTAATACCTTCTACTTCATCAATTATTAAAACACACTTTTGATTTCGTATTTCTTCAATCTTTAAAAAAATATCACCAATATTCAAATTGTCAAAATCATGATTCCAATATTCATTTAATCTGATAGTTAGTCGTTTTAAGAAGGAGCTTAAGGGTAAGTTTTTATAATTTTCGAAATTTATATGAGCTACCTTGTAGCCTTCTTTTTCTAATTCAACAGCAAGTTGCCTGAAATAAGTACTCTTTCCGGTTTGGCGAGGTGCCCAAATTGTAAAGTATCGCTTTCGATGTACCATGTCGATACCTACATCAATAATATTTTGCCTTTGTAAAGTATAATGTTCTTCGGGTATATTCGGCCCCGATGTGTTGAAATATTTCATTTTTTTCGATTAAATAATTTATTCATACTTAACGACATATTACCATTTCGATTCATCATACAAAATCAGATATGTCGAAATCTCGACTTTTTCAATCGTTTCTGTTTGCTCTATAATTGTTTCGGGATAATCAACATCATTTGGACAAAACACAAGATAAAGCCCTTTGCCCAATCCAAGGCTTTTACAATAATATGCAAGTTGATTTTTGCCTTTTAGAAATTGAGTTTCATAATAATATATTTTGCTTTCGATTAAATATTCTTCTGAATTCACATTTATGATTAAATCGCTTTTACCAAGACCTGTATCTGCTTCCCGATAGCTTTTGCCATCCACAACTTGCAGAAATGCTTGAATATAGGTTTCAAAACTATATATCAATGCACTTTCTTTTATTGATTTATATTTTCCCTTTTCATCTTTTTCCCTGAATGCGTTGAATCCACGTCTTTTAACATGTTCTTTGTATCCTCGAATTAGTTCATCAAAAATTAAATTGTTGTTGGTATCGAATAAATCCCTAACAATAAAATTTCGAAGGATATTTGATTTTTCTCCATTGCTATACGGATAAAAAGCATCGTATAGCCTTTTTTTATAAAATGGCACCCAAAAAGTTACAGAACCATCTCTGTCTTTTTTTATCAATCCATTTGTGTAGAGTAATTTAATACCGGGCCGATCAATTTTAAAAGGAATTTTATCTTCGGTAAATAGTAAGCGTTCAACAAAATGGCGGTGCTCTTCGGCTTTGTTTAGTATGTTCGAAAAGTTTTTATCAATGGCTTCTGTCAGGTACCAGTCTTCAACTTTAAGATAATCCGTATAAGCAATGTTCTTTTTGTCGCGATTGTCTACAACAAGTTTATTTGCAAAACCATTTACCAATCCGGGTTGGTTTGCCGTAATCTGACTAATTTTATTTTTTACTTTTTCTTCGAATAATTGTCCTGTTTCGGTTTCGTGTTGGCCTAATAATTCGCGAACTTCGCTATCGGTAAAATAAGGAACATTCAAATTATCGGCAATATTAAATGGGCTGGCATTGTCGCTTACTACACCAACAATGTTCGAGACACCAACAAGTATCACACTTTTAAGGCAATGGCTTTCGCGCGAGTGATAGGCATTACGGATTGAATGAAGAAACTCGCCAAAATATTCGGGGTTAATACCTTCTACTTCATCAATTATTAAAACACACTTTTGATTTCGTATTTCTTCAATCTTTAAAAAAATATCACCAATATTCAAATTGTCAAAATCATGATTCCAATATTCATTTAATCTGATAGTTAGTCGTTTTAAGAAGGAGCTTAAGGGTAAGTTTTTATAATTTTCGAAATTTATATGAGCTACCTTGTAGCCTTCTTTTTCTAATTCAACAGCAAGTTGCCTGAAATAAGTACTCTTTCCGGTTTGGCGAGGTGCCCAAATTGTAAAGTATCGCTTTCGATGTACCATGTCGATACCTACATCAATAATATTTTGCCTTTGTAAAGTATAATGTTCTTTGGGTATATTCGGCCCCGATGTGTTGAAATATTTCATTTTTTTCGATTAAATAATTTATTCATACTTAACGACATATTACCATTTCGATTCATCAAACAAAATCAGATATGTCGAAATCTCCATATTGTTAACTGACTCAATCTGCTCCTTTACTGTTTCCGGAATACGTGCCCGTTGTGGAAGGAATATCAGGTATGTTGCTTTTTTAAGGCCTAAACTCTTTCCATAATAAGATAATTGTTTTTTTCCCTCTAAAAATTTGCCCGGACTACCATAGACCTTTGTTTCAATAAGAAATTCCTTGCTATCAATATTGATTATCATATCACTTTTGCCTAAACCAGTATCTGCTTCTCTGTATATTTTTCCACCTATCTCCTGAACAATTGCTGTAATAAAGGTTTCAAAACTATAAATCAAAGCACTTTCTTTAAGGCTTTTATATTTCCCGTTTTCGTCTTTTTCAAGAAAAGGTTTAAAGCCCCTGCGCTTTACATAAGTTTTATAATTGCTTATCAGTTTTTCGAGACTAAACCCGCCCGCTTTGTTAATAAAATCGGAAGATAGATATGTTAAATTTATTTCATTTTTTTCTCCATTGCTATACGGATAAAAAGCATCGTATAGCCTTTTTTTATAAAATGGCACCCAAAAAGTTACAGAACCATCTCTGTCTTTTTTTATCAATCCATTTGTGTAGAGTAATTTAATACCGGGCCGATCAATTTTAAAAGGAATTTTATCTTCGGTAAATAGTAAGCGTTCAACAAAATGGCGGTGCTCTTCGGCTTTGTTTAGTATGTTCGAAAAGTTTTTATCAATGGCTTCTGTCAGGTACCAGTCTTCAACTTTAAGATAATCCGTATAAGCAATGTTCTTTTTGTCGCGATTGTCTACAACAAGTTTATTTGCAAAACCATTTACCAATCCGGGTTGGTTTGCCGTAATCTGACTAATTTTATTTTTTACTTTTTCTTCGAATAATTGTCCTGTTTCGGTTTCGTGTTGGCCTAATAATTCGCGAACTTCGCTATCGGTAAAATAAGGAACATTCAAATTATCGGCAATATTAAATGGGCTGGCATTGTCGCTTACTACACCAACAATGTTCGAGACACCAACAAGTATCACACTTTTAAGGCAATGGCTTTCGCGCGAGTGATAGGCATTACGGATTGAATGAAGAAACTCGCCAAAATATTCGGGGTTAATACCTTCTACTTCATCAATTATTAAAACACACTTTTGATTTCGTATTTCTTCAATCTTTAAAAAAATATCACCAATATTCAAATTGTCAAAATCATGATTCCAATATTCATTTAATCTGATAGTTAGTCGTTTTAAGAAGGAGCTTAAGGGTAAGTTTTTATAATTTTCGAAATTTATATGAGCTACCTTGTAGCCTTCTTTTTCTAATTCAACAGCAAGTTGCCTGAAATAAGTACTCTTTCCGGTTTGGCGAGGTGCCCAAATTGTAAAGTATCGCTTTCGATGTACCATGTCGATACCTACATCAATAATATTTTGCCTTTGTAAAGTATAATGTTCTTCGGGTATATTCGGCCCCGATGTGTTGAAATATTTCATTTTTTGCATTTATTATGAAAGTTCAAAGTTAAGGAAATTCTGCTTTTTTTACTTTTTCTATAACATTATTTTGTTTCTATATAATTGCATGGCCTACTCCAACTCTAAAGCTTCCGGTTTTGCCGGCACTTCCTCTTTCTTTTCTGTAAGTACTTTTTCGCAAACACAACGGAACCCCAGCCAGCTTTCTGTACCGGAATAGCTGAAGCCCGATTCAGGAATACATTGTTCGTCGAAATGTTGCCAACTTCCTCCTTTGGCAACCCCGCGTTTTGAAGTTATCTCTGCTACGTTGCCAAACAAATTATAAACCCCGCCTTTATTTTTGAAACCAAAATCTACCGGTTTAGTTTTCACCTTACTCATATTTATGCGGTCTTTAGGTTTGAAATTGCCACGAGGATAGCCTTTTTTCTCAATTTTTCGTATGTAATATTTTCTTAACGGAATACGTGAAATATCTTCCCATTCCTCAATAGTTGGCAAACGATAAACAAAAACCTGAGGAATATCTTCATAAGTACTATCTGCGTTGAAAGTCTGTTTTGTTTCTCGCCGAAAAATAAAAATGTTAACAACCTTTGTGCGCCATTTGCAATATGCTTTTGCCTGATGATATGAAATTCCGACTACCGGATGGTTTGCATAATTTGGGTGTCGAAGATAGAGCTTTTTCATTTCGTTGTCCCAAACCAGCGTATCGGGAAGTGTTTCAATATATTCCTCCGATTGAGAACCAAACTTTTTTAAGTGCCAATACATATATTCGCGCCAGTCAACATTCCTGATTTCTTGCTTATCGACATATAAATTATCGCTAAAAGCAACAGTTCCGGGAGGTGCTTTTTGTGCAACAACTTCCAATTTAATAGCAACAAAAACAAAAATTGACAGCAATACAATTAATACTCTTTTTGCAAATTTCATATACTTTGATTATGAGTGATTTATACCTTGAATTATGAAAGTGCCAAATATATATAATTATAATATACCGGCATGTGGATATTTTAAAATAAGGATTGATAGATTTAATATTATGATATTTCTTATCCACTCAGAATGTAAATATATGTAGTTTAATAAGAAATCAGAAAAATATTAATTACACTAAACTGTTTGAATACAACGAATTTAACCATATATGGTATAGTACATGGTTTTTCGTCATGTTTACGAATTAAATTGAAAATTGCGACAATTTCAATTTGCGAACAAACAGGGCTAATTGGTTGATAATATGATCAAGGTTCGGGAGTTATGAGCATAAAAATAGCTGATTTCCGAAAATCTCTGATCTGCCGGCCTTACCTTTGTCCTGCATTTGCCGGCCGGCAGGCGATGTGCAGGTTAGAAAGCGTCAGGAACAAGGCTTATGAGAACTACTGCCTCAGTAACTTTTTGTCGAGGATATCAGGATTTGTCAGTAAGCCCGGAAGGAGTTCTTTTTTGTTCGCCCGCACAGGGCAAATGTCAATTCCCCCTCGGCGTGTATAAATGCAAGTTACCATTAGTTCTTCAGGCTCGAGCAAATCAAACAAACGCTTGTAGATAATTTCACAAACCTCTTCGTGAAAATGATTTTCGTTCCTGAAAGAAACAAGATACTTTAAAAGGCTATCTAATTTTAAACTTTTGGTAGATTTAAGGTGAATAAAAACGCTGCCCCAATCGGGTTGATGGGTAACTTTACAATTGCTTCGCAGTACATCGGAAAAAACTTGCAGCTCTTGTGTCCCATTCTCATTAATGTTGAGTAAATCAGGATTTTCATTATAAATGCTGATTTCAAGTTCCTCAACATTCACTAATGTTTCAAGCCTTTTGTATCTTCCGAAATCGAAAAGTTGTGTATACTCCTTATCGAAAAAACCAATTTCAATTTTACATTGAAGCACTTTCTCAAGATCATGTTTTATCATTGCAAGAACTTTTTCGTAACCATCATCCCTGGTTTTACCAAAATGCTCCATATTAAAAGAGTTAAGGTACAGTTTCAGCGATTTGCTTTCAATAATAAAAAGGCTCGACGAAGGATAAACAATTTTTAATAACCCGGTAACAGGTAAACCCATATTGGTAAGAAAGCCAAATTCGTAGCAATGCCAAACATCTGCCCCTGCAAAATTGGGATGTTCGGGAATATTGTATTGCTCACGGTTTTCGATACGCGGAATTGGCAATAATACATCAGGCTTATATTTTTGGGGATAAGTGGTTTTTTTTCCAAGATATTTCGATTCCTTCATATACACTGTTTTTAGATGATTATATTCTTAACTCAAGTTTCGCACTATATTTTAAAAAACATATTTTCAGATATTTATAATTAGTGCCTGCACGAAAACTCCTGTTTTTAAAAGTCTCTGATAAGAAAGCGGCAAGAACAAGGCTTGTGAAATCTTTAAACTCAGGAGTTTACTTTTGTAAATGACTGAGTTTAAAGATGAGCATAACGCAGTTATTGGCGTTTTCTTGCAGAGACTAATTAGTATCAGGAGCATACCTTGTTAAAATTCCAAACTGACTCCTGCCATAAAATTCCTGCCGGCCTGAGGGAAATAACCGTCCATAGCAAATTCTTGTTCTCCATAAATGTAGCGATAAACCCATGCCCAGGTTTCGTACTCCTCGTTAAACATGTTGTTTATTGTTAATTGAAAAGATATTTTGCTGAATAAAGTATTTTCAATTGCATAATTAAATCGCAGGTTATTAACGAAATATGGATCGAGCGAACGGATATCGTTCGATGTATTGTTGATGTATTGTTTGCCAACATATTTGCTGAGAATAGTGATTTTAAAATCAGAAAAAAGCTCGTAAGAAATACTGTTCGAAAAAATAATATCGGGCGAAAAAGCAATATCAGTTTTTCCTAAGTCAGTATTGACCTGGCCTCCAGTATCCCAATTATCGACAAATTCGGTAAAATTATCAATCTTATTTTTGCTGAAGGTAAAATTGGCTGTCCAATCAAGCGATGTAAGCACTTGCCATCCGGCCATTAACTCAATTCCGGCACGATGGCTTTTTTCAACATTTGTAAGGATTGCATCGCCAACATTGTTTATTTTTCCTGTAAGTACAAGCTGATCTGTATAATCCATAAAATACAGGTTTGCACCCAGGTTGACATTCCTGAATTTCAGTTTTCCGCCTAATTCGTAGTCGATAAGTTGTTCGGGGTTTGGTGCTTTGTTTTCGGTATCGTCAACATAGTTTCGGCGGCTTGGTTCGCGATTTGCCACGGCAATTGATGCAAAAAGCTCAGTTTTGTTGTTTGCCTCGTAAAACAAGCCAAACTTAGGATTGAAAAATGTGTATTGCTTTTTCATTGAAATATCGCGCAAATCGTCGTGTATACCGCCAACTGAATAATCTATATATCTCACCTGCAAATCGGCAAACAGATTTAATTTGGTTAATAGCTGATAATTCAGTTTGCTAAACAAATTAGCATCACTTTTTTTTCCTTCGTTAAAATACCATTGATGGTCTTTCTTAGCATCGCCGGCCCATTGAGACCAAATAACTTTGCCAAAATGATCGCCTGAGTATTGGCTGCCTGCCCCGCCTATAATTAAATTTGTTTTTCCTTTTTGGTATTGAAAGGAGAAAGTAAGTCCATAAAAATCATTGTCTAACCATTTTTGCTGAATCAGGTTAGTACTTGTTATTGTATCTTCTCCAAAAATCGGGTTTTCGAGTTGATAATCTGCAAAATCTTTGTCCTTTTTAAAATTCTCATAATAGCCTTTTCCTTTAGTATAGTGAAAAGCCAGGTTGGCTTGCCAGCTTTGGCTTATTTTACGATCGATAGATAAATGTGCATGTTGCTGACGATAATTATCGGTTTCGTTGTTGTAGGTGTAAAGATTGTAGGTACGGCTATCGGAATTAACCATATTGTCGTATTCCTCCTGATCGTACAGCCAATGGTCTAAGTAGCGTTGCATTCCCTCGGCATTGTTTTCGAGCCTTACTTTTGGAACACCGTTCCAGGCCTGATAGGTTTTTTCGCTTCCCGATAAATAAGAAGCCTTTATCGTAGTTTTATTTCCAACATAAGTTCCGCTTACATAAAAGGAGTTTAAATTGCTTTTTGCCCTGTCGATAAATCCATCGGAAGAAATTTGCGACAAACGGGTTTCAATCGAGAATTTGTTATCGATCAAACCGGTACCAACCTCTATATTATTTCGCAAACTATTGAATGAACCAAAACTTGCATCGGTATTCGCGAAAGCTTTATTGCTGTGTTCCTGTGTCTGAAAATCGATAGTAGCACCAAAAGCAGCAGCCCCGTTTGTTGATGTGCCAACCCCGCGCTGAATCTGGATATTGTTGACCGACGAAGCAAAATCGGGCATGTTAACCCAATAAACGCTGTGCGACTCAGGATCGTTCAAAGGAATTCCATCAATGGTAACATTAATACGTTTTGAATCTGAGCCTCGAATTGAAACCGAGGTATATCCTATTCCGGCACCGGCATCAGAAGAAGTTACAAGCGAAGGACTTAGATTGAGCAAAAACGGAATATCCTGTCCCAGGTTTTGCTCTTCGATTTCGCGTTTCGAAATATTGGTGTAGGCAACCGGAGTTTTTCCTCCGGCGCGTGTTGCTGTAATAACAATATCGCCCGTGGTAATATATTCGGGAACAAGGATAATATCAACAGAAATATTTTTTGTTACCATTATTTCTGAAACATAAGGCTTATATCCCACAAAGCTTGCCCGCAGCACGTAGGTTCCGGGTTTTATGTTTTCAATTTCAAATTTTCCATCGCTATCCGACGAACTGCCTTTTTTACTGTTTTCGAGAAAGATGTTTGCCGATTGCAGGGCTTTTCCGTTTACATTTCGGACGGTGCCTTCAATTTTAAATTGCGCAAAAGCAAGTGTTGCGAATAATTGCAATACAAACATCAAATGAATCTTTTTCATGATAAAATAGATTAAACGTTTTTATTGCAATGAGGCGATCAAATCTACATTCCCTGCGCCGGCATTATCCGGTTCAGGTTCTAAGGGTATGATCTCAGCCTGAAAAGTAAGGCACCCCATTGTTGCCGCAAAGATATGAAAAAACCCTCAAGCTTTAAACCTTTTTTTATAGCTTTGCAGGCTTTTTACAAACGAGTATAAACCTAGTTAAAAATTAATAATTATGAGCAGATTAGCAGTTGTCGCTTTTGGAGGAAATGCACTTCTTCATGCAGGTCAAAAAGGGACTATCGAAGAACAAGAAAAAAATACATATAATGCTTGCGAAAATTTAATTAAACTTATAAATCGCGAATACAACCTTGTTATTACTCATGGCAACGGGCCACAGGTTGGTAATATTTTACTGGCAAACACAGCAGGTAATAAATTGTATGGATTGCCAGATATGCCTTTGGATGTAAGCGTAGCATATTCGCAGGGCTTTATTGGTTATATAATAGAGCAACAGCTTAAAAATGTGTTGATGGCCAACGATATGGACCGCGATATTATTTCTATAATCACACAGGTTTTGGTAAATAAAGACGACCCTGCTTTTCAAAATCCCACAAAACCAATAGGCCCTTACTACACAAAGGAAGAAGCCGATAAAATTACTGC
>JAYENH010000662.1:0-2218 GCA_034721995.1 Bacteroidota bacterium | reverse complement strand
GTTTTATGGATACGATTTCGTGGTGTTGCGCGTATTTTTTACGGCAGCAATTACAGCCATGACAGGCATGATATTTTTTCACTATTTTGGTTGGATCGATCTCGAACTTATATATGTAAACCCAACGTTTGTAACATCGGCAATAGTTGGAGGCGTAATAATGGGGCTGGGATTTATTATTGGGGGATTTTGCCCCGGCACCAGTATGTGTGGACTTGCCATTGGCAGAATTGATGCAATGGTCTTTTTTGCAGGCATATTTTTAGGCATATTTATTTTTGGCGAAAGCTATTCTCTTTTCGAAGAATTGATGTATGCCGCTAATCTGGGAAATGTTAAAGTATTCGATTCGTTGGGAATTTCGCAGGGGCTTTTTGCCCTCTTGCTGATTGTTGTTGCATTAGCAGCATTTTATGTAACAGCCCGAATCGAAAAAAATGTAACAAAAGTAGATTATTAAAAGGCAAAAGTTAAAAGGCAAAAGGCGAAAGTAAAAAAAGCAACTAATGAACTCAGAACTTTGAACCCGATAGTTATCGGGCATAAACTCTAAACAACTATGAACAAAAAATATTTTTTTCTTTCGGCATTATTGATTGGGTTGGGAATAATAATGGCTTTCCTGCCTGAAAAAAAATACTCAACGGAGATTGGCCCCGACAAACTTTTACTCGAGATAAACGATGAAACCCGTTTTGTTTCGACCGATCAGGTAGCCCATTATTTGGTCGAAGCCGATCCTCAGATCCAATTAATTGATGTAAGGACTGCGGCAGAATATAAAAAATTCACTTTGCCCGGGGCTATCAACATTCCATTGGACAGCCTGCTAAACCCAAATTTCGAAATGTACCTTGATCAGGTTGGAGTAACATCTGTATTCTTTTCGAACGGAACTGTTTATGCAAGCCAGGCATGGATGCTTTACCGGCGCAAAGCCTATACAAATATTTATATAATGAAAGGAGGGCTTAACCATTGGGTAGAAACTATTTTACGGGCAAAAGAGCCAGAAGCCACTGCTGCCAAAGAAGAGTTTGACCTGTATGAATTACGGGTAGCTGCCAGTCAGTTTTTTGGTGGAGGATCGGCAGCTGTTGGCTCATCATCTTTGAAAAAGAACAAGCCGGTTTTCCGCAGAAAAAAAGGAAAGAAGGCCCAGAAAGGTGGTTGTTCTTAACTATGATAAACTATAAATTACAATGAATTACTAATTACCATAAATTACTAAAGTATCATGGCCCATGTTCATCCAAGAGATCATAATAAAATATCTCAAAAGCTTCCTTTAATTGGAATTGCTTTTGTTGTTTTGCTAATTGTTGGTTTTATTAGCATAAAAGAACCCGAACGCAAATACACAATTTCGGTTGAAGAAATGCATAGTGTTTTGCTTAAAGGTAATCAGGCTATTGCACCTGAAGATGCAGTAAAACTGATGAATTCCGGGAATCAGGAATCCGATAGATATCGGATTAGATTTGTCGATTTGCGTAATCCACATGAGTTTATCAACGGGCACATCGAAGGTGCTGTGAATATTCCTTTGCAAAATATTTTTTCGGAGGAATATGAAGAAATCTGGAACGATACAAGTATCACTAATATTATTTATGCCAACTCGCACGATGTGGCGTGTGGCCCCTGGATGTTGCTGAAACAACTCGGCCACAACAATAACAAAATTTTACTTGGAGGTTACAATTTTTTCAGGGATAATGTTCCTAAAAAACCTGAGTTGCAGTCGAAAAGCTATCAGGATGAGAAAGCCCGCTACGATTTTGCCAAAATTGTAAAAGAAACAGCGGGTGGCCTTAATGTTTCGGCATCGAAATCGAAAAAAGGGAAACTCCCGTTCAAACGCAGAAAAGGGAAAAAATCGGCAAAAGGGGGATGTAGCTAAAATGCGAAACTAAGAGACGGAGAGACAATAAAAGAGGAAAACCTTGAACCCTTGAACCTTCTAACCCTAAACCAAAAAATATTGAACTATGAAAAGTAAATTTTTATTTCTGATTGCACTCATTATCTTATCAGGATTATATTCCTGTAAGGACAAACCAAACGAAAGCCCGGATAAAGATGCTTCGGCAGTTGAAACAATAGATGCTTTTCCGTTGCTGATGCGGCATTTAGAACGCGAAAATGATTACATAAACAACCAGGCACCATCGGTTATCCTTGCTTCTGATGTATATGCTGAATTGGGCAAAAACAT
>JAYENH010000661.1:0-2220 GCA_034721995.1 Bacteroidota bacterium | reverse complement strand
AAAACTTTTTCATCAGAATAAAAAAATTGCTGCTACAGGAAATTACTACCAACAAAAAAAGGATAGCATCTGGAATTATTATACCAGCGATGGAAGCCTTATTGCAAAAGAATCGTACCAGGGAGGATTAAAGCACGGGAAATTCTATAAATATTTTCCTGATGGCAAAATTGCTGCAGAGGAAACATACGAAAACGATATGCTACATGGAATATGGCGAAGGTTTTACCCTAATGGTAAACCTCGAATCGAAACAATGTACCGCAACAATAAAAGACATGGTTTATTCTACGTGTATTTCGAAAAAGGCAGGGTGCAGATTTCGGGAACATACTCGAATGATCTACGTGATAAATCATGGATTTTTTATCTTGATAATGGGAACATTGATTTTAATATGGATTATAAAAACGGAAAAGCTCTAAACCCTGAATTATTAGAAGAACGGCAACGTAAACAATTCGAAGAATATGAGCGCAACCGCCATCTGTTAAAAGACCCCCAAAATTTTATGCATAACCCACAAGAATATTTTCAGGGATATTAAGTAATTGATTAATGATTAATGATTAATGATTAATGATTAATGATTATTTATTAATGAAAAAATATAAGGTAAGAGTAATACTAGTCAGTAATGAGAAAAAAAAATAATCAGGAATTTAATCCGCAAAAGCAAAAACAATTCGATAAACGATACCTGGAAATGGCAATTGTGTGGTCTAAAAATTCGTATTGCAAACGCCGACAGGTGGGGGCATTGCTTGTGAAAGATAAAATGATTATCAGCGACGGATACAATGGGACCCCATCAGGATTCGAAAATAATTGCGAGGACAACAATTACGAAACATTTCCTTTTGTACTCCATGCCGAGGCCAACGCTATAACAAAAGTTGCAAAATCGAACAATAGCAGCGAAGGGGCAACACTGTATGTTACAACTTCACCATGTATGGAATGTTCAAAATTAATTATCCAGGCGGGAATTTCACGTGTGGTTTATTCTTTCGAATACCATACCGGCGATGGCCTGGAATTGTTACGAAAGGCTGGTGTTGAATTGGTATACCTTGAAATATAAATACAAATCGGTGTTGGATTGTTAAATTATTTATTGTAACCCGATAGTTTGAGATGGACGTATTGTAGAGACAAGCCATGCCTTGGCTCTACGATACCCGTAACCAGAATTCTGCCGACTGTGGACTGTCGACTGATAACTGGGAATCCAAAAAAAAACTATCTTTGAAAGGTTTTTATTTATTAATTGTTGCTTTTATGAAAACAGTTTTACTTACAACTTTTGCAATTATATATTTTGCAGTTCAGGTTTTTGCCCAAACAGCACCCGATAAATATTGGGTAAAATTTACCGACAAAACAAATACCCCTTACTCGCTAACTAATCCCTCCGATTTTCTGACATCGAGGGCAATACAGCGCCGCCTGGCACAAAATATATCTTATGCCGAAAACGATTTACCTGTCGATCCTGCATATATCGACAGCCTTGAAAATATTGGGGTACAAGTTTTAACCCGGTCGAAATGGTTTAACGCGGCAACCATTTACACGAATAATCAAGCATTGTTAAGCCAAATTCAGGCACTGCCGTTTGTTCAGGGAATTCAGAAAGTTGCACGTTTAAAAACTTTAGCATACAATGGAGTCAACCTTTTCAGGGAATATGATTTTAAAAATCAGGCTACACCATTATCAATTAATAATTACGGTGCAGGCACCAACCAGATAGAAATGTTGAATGGCCATATTTTACACAACGATGGTTTCGATGGAGCCGGAAAAGTAATAGCGGTTTTAGATGCTGGGTTCAAAAATGCCGATACATTAGCATGTTTTCAGAGTCTTTGGGACAATAAACAAATATTTGGCTTTCGCGATTTTGTTACCGGAGATTCAACAGTTTTCGAAGACCATAGCCATGGTATGAGTGTTTTATCGACCATGGGAGGATATTTGCCCGGTCAACTTATTGGAACTGCCCCGGGAGCTGCATATTGGTTATTGCGTTCGGAAGATACAGGATCGGAATATGTTATCGAAGAAGACAACTGGGTGGTAGCTGCCGAATTTGCCGATAGTGTTGGGGCCGATATTATTAATTCATCGCTTGGGTATACAGTTTTCGACATTTCTTCACAAAATCATACTTATGCCGACATGGACGGCAACACAACCCATGTTACACGTGGTGCC
>JAYENH010000660.1:0-2220 GCA_034721995.1 Bacteroidota bacterium | reverse complement strand
GTTGGTTTCGTATTTCAAGTTTAACATATATTCAACAAGGTAACGATAAACATCGTCGGCAGATTTAGCTCTTTCAATTAGTGCATCGCCATCCTTAATAATGGTGTCGGGGTTAAAAACCATTTTGGTAAAATATGTCTGAAGGCGGTTGTATAAATATGAAGTACGCAACATACGCTTATCTGCAAGATCTATGTTGTCGAAAAAATGGTTTTTATTGTAATAGTAACGCATAACCTGCAAAACAGAATCTTTATTTGTAATGGACGGATCGACTTCAAACTCGGGTATTTCGGGAAACATCTGAGCATTTACAATATTTGCAAAGAAAGTTCCCTGGTTTTCTACTAAAAGCTTTTTCCATTGCTCTTTAACTTCACCCTGTAGCCCCATTATTTCTTCCCTGATCTTTTTGCCTTTTTCCTTATCGTCTTTAGCAGCAGTATATTTCTCTTGCAATTTGGCCATCTGCTTATTCTTTTTTTGCATAAAACTGCTGTATTCTGTATACAACTCATTTTCGTGCGAACCTGTAACTTGCATATTACCAAGATAATTAGAAGTATCGGTAGACAAACTAAATTCCTGATCGTCGGTAACTAAAAATTCAAAAGCAATTGTTTTAGTAGGCAGCACTAAAAAATAAATGCCACCATCAATCTTTTTGTCTCCTTCAAAAATCACTGTTCCAGAGGCATCAGCCTTTATGGTATCTTTAACATAAGTTTTATCGGCATAGTAATGACCCATGTATAATTCCTGGTTTTCCATTCCCCGCACTTGAATCTTTATATTGTATCCTTGCGAAAAAGCATTTGAAGTTGTTACAACTATTAGCATTAATAACAATAAATTTTGTAGTACTCGTTTCATTTTTATTTTTTTATTTTTTGAATATGATTGATAAAATTTGCTTCACTATTATGAAAAAACGATGCTAAATTATAAAAAGTGTCCGATTCATAATACATGAAATAACTTGCAAATTAACTTTTCCTAAGTGTTAAAAAGTGTTATTGAGGCATTGGCCCGTTGCTTGTTGCTTTGTTGACTTGCATTTACAAGCTCCCAAATCTTATCGTAAAGAATTATTATAGTATTTTAGAGCTTTTATTTTTAACAAACTTTAACTTTGAGCCATGATTCATAAGCACATAGATAGCAATCAACTAAACCAATTTTGCAAAAACAGCCTCGTCTCCCATCTCGGTATTCTTTTTTTTACTGATGAAAATAATTTGATGGCACGAATGCCTGTTAGTAAAAATCACTTGCAGCCAATGGGGATTTTACACGGCGGGGCGAGCCTTGCCTTAGCCGAAACCCTCGGAAGTGCATATTCCTACCTTTTAATCGATCCGGAAAAATTTGATATTGTTGGAATAAACATGCAAGCCAATCATGTAGGGAGCATTTCCGAAGGTTGGGTTATTGCTTGTTGCAAACCTGTACATGTTGGTACAAAAACACATATTATCGATATTATTATTTCTGATGAAAACGACAGGAAAATTTCAATTTGCAGACTTACAAACATGCTTATCGAAAAGAAATAAATTTGAAAAATCCCGAATCCAATAATTAAAGGAACCCAAAGATAAATTCAACTAAATACGGTGGAAAAATTTGATTCTTTATTTGCGGCTATTTTGTGGCTAAAATTAAAAAGTCGCGAGTTCTGATTCCATAACCGGGAATGATGTGCACAAACATTGCGCAAATATACAATACTATGAAACCATGATGCAAATACTGTATCGGCCAATCCAAATGCCCTGGAAATATCTCTTTTTCCTGTACCTGGATTCAAATTGGAGTACATTCTCGAAAGAGAGCCAAATGATGTAACCTCCAACAACATCCAACTGGGAGGAAGTTGATTTGTATATTTGTTTTTAAAAGCCAGTATAAATTCCTCGTCACTTCGCTCAAATTCCGACTTTAACTTTGTTATTAGCTGCTTATGTATTCCGATATTCCTAAACAATTTAATATCATGATACCAAAATGGCCCGTGATTATGCGACAGGACATAAATCATTTTTGCACGAATAGCTATTTCAACTTTTTACAGTTCTGACAATACAAAATGACGTAATTCCCTGTCGAAACAATATATTTTATAGGCTATATCAAAGGTAGCTCCTTCTTTAAAAAGATGTTCGCTTTTGTCTTTAATGAGAGGGAACCTTTATCCACTAAGCCTATAATAACTTTTGA
>JAYENH010000659.1:0-2223 GCA_034721995.1 Bacteroidota bacterium | reverse complement strand
ATAAAAACAGTGTAGGCCTTGATGACAGTGATTTATTTAATGTAATGAAAGCGATTGGTAAGGCCGGGGGTATTGTTACTGTTCATTGCGAATTGGGCGACAAAATTGAAACATTACGGGAAAGGTTTGCCCAAACAGATATGCCCGAAACTGAAGCTCATCTTTTATCGCGACCGCCCAAAATGGAATCGGGGGCAGTAAAAAAAGCTACTGAGTTGGCAAGGCAAACCAACTGCCCTTTGTATATTGTGCATGTTTCGTCGGAGCAATCGCTAAAACATATTGCCCGTGCCCAACAAGAGGGACAAATTGTTTATGCCGAAACCTGCCCTCAATATTTACTGTTAGATAAATCGCGATATTTAGGAGAATTCGACAAATCAGCAGCTTTTGTAATAAGCCCACCGTTACGAATGAAACAGGATAATGAGGCTTTGTGGAAAGCTATATCAAATGAAACTATTCAAACTATCGGCACCGACCATTGCCCGTTTACACTTTCGCAAAAACGCATGGGCATTACCGATTTCAGGAAGATACCCAATGGAGCGGGAGGTGTAGAGCATCGACTTAGCTTGCTTTATACTTATGGCGTTTTGCAAAATAAAATAAGTTTGAACCGATTTGTGGAAATCACATCAACTAAGGCTGCAAAAATATTCGGGCTTTTTCCACAGAAAGGGATTATTGCAAAAGGGGCCGATGCCGATCTTGTTGTATGGAACCCTGAAAAAGAAAATACTATCAGTGTGGAAAAACATTATCAGAATTGCGACCTGAATATTTACGAAGGCCTTGCTACCAAAGGCGAACCGGAATATGTTATCCTTAATGGCAAAATTGCAATAGAACAAGGAAGGCTGCTTTCAAATTTTGGGAATGGCTGGTTTTTAAAAAGGGCGAAAATTATCCATCCTGAAAAAAGGGAAAATGGATAGTTAATATAACAGCATTGTTCCCTGTTCAGTGTTCCCTGTGCCGTAAATTTTGAAACCCCGCCCCTACACTATCCTCCCGTCCTGCATTGTTATTGTGCGATCCGACATGGCGGCCAGTTCTTTATCGTGGGTTACAATAACTATGGTCTGCCCAAATTTATCGCGCAACGAGAAAAATAATTCGTGAAGTTCCTGCTTGTTTTTCGAGTCGAGGTTGCCGGATGGTTCATCGGCCAATAAAACCGAAGGGTTGTTGATTAACGCACGGGCAACTGCTACCCTTTGTTGCTCGCCTCCCGAAAGCTCGTTGGGTTTGTGGCTTATCCTGTTTTCAAGTCCCAGAAAAGAAAGCAATTCCAAGGCTTTTGTTTCGGCTGCATTTTTGCCAATGCCGGCAATATATGCAGGTATGCAAACATTTTCGATGGCGGTAAATTCGGGCAATAGCTGATGAAACTGGAAAACAAAACCTATTTCTTGATTACGGAATTTTGCCAGCGATTTTTCTTTCAGCTTAAAAACGTCGATGTTATTGATTAGGACATGCCCGGAATCGGCTTTGCTCAAAGTACCGACAATTTGCAGCAGGGTAGTTTTTCCCGCCCCACTGGCACCAACTATGGAAATAATTTCATGCGGGTTAATTTCCAGGTCGATACCTTTCAATACTGTAAGCTCGCCAAAGCTTTTTATTATGTTTTCAACTTTTATCATATCAGTAAAAATATGGCATCAAAAATATGATCTTTTTGGTATCCTTAAAACCATCGGCCCGCAAACCTTAATAATATGTTCAGGATGCCAGGGTTTTGTTTTAGTTATTGATTAGTATTTTTCCTTTGCGAACCTTTGTGGTTCTTCGCGTACATCTGCGTTATAGCTGCGTAATAACCTTAAAAGCTGTTACGCAAAGCAACGCAAAGGTGGCGCAAAGCTTCGCTGAGTTTAATTATTGGTTATTGTCGAAAATTCTATTTGTAAAGTTTTTGTTGTTTTATTAATAATCTTGTATTTTTTCTTTGCGAACCTTTGTGGTTCTTCGCGTACCTCTGCGTTATAGCTGCATAATAACCTAAAAAGCTGTTACGCAAAGCAACGCAAAGGTGGCGCAAAGCTTCGCTGAGATTAATTTTGGTAATTCCTTCAAGCTCTATTTCAGGAATAACTTTTTCAACGGCTTTCGTAATTTTCTTTAATTTGTTTTTTAGCTGATTACTACTTTCTCTTTTCTGTTTTAGTAAAACAATATCAATATCTTCCGAAAATCGGTTAATCAATTTGTTGC
>JAYENH010000658.1:0-2223 GCA_034721995.1 Bacteroidota bacterium | reverse complement strand
GTTTTCGGTAAAGCATAAACACATTTCGTCGGCTATGGTAGAGCAAAAGGTGGAATACGCATTGGATACCGGTGCAGAATATATTGTTTCCACAGAGTCGTCCTGTTTGTTAAATATCGAGTCGTACTCGAAAAAGCAAAAGCTTCCGGTAAAAATTATCCATTTGGCCGATGTGCTGGCCTCGGGGTGGTAAAAAAAAGCCTGCCTGAAATCCGGCAAGCTTTTTCAATATACAGAGTTTATGGTTCCAAACTGAACAAAGCAAGTTTATAAGATCTGAATATAAATTCGTTTGGGACAGTTCTATTAATCGACAATATATTTATTTAGCCTCATTATTTCATAAACTTTCATAATTTGCTGAATTCAAAACAAATACCAAAGAATGAATGAGCAATTAAAATGAATCAAGTAATTCATAATCAAATTAATCATAAAAATCATGAATAATCAGGGTTAGAATTTATAGGCTATGCCTATCCCGAAAACTTCTTTCATCTGAATGCGAGGAGAAACTTTGCCCATATCATCAGCAATCATAATATCATCATCGTAAATCATTGTTGCTGATATAGTAGCTGTTAAATATTTATTGATTTTCATACTAATAAGGAGTTCCAAGTTGATATCAATGTTTTGCGGGTTTTCCATGTAGTTCGAAAACAAATCGAGTTTTGTACTTAAAGCTACATTTTCCATAATATCGTGTTTGTAGGTCATTTTAATGTATGCCCCAAATTCACTTCTTATTTTGTCGCCAGGCTCAACACCAAACGAACCGGCATTGGAAAGTAGCGTGTCGTTTACAAATGTTATTTTACCACTTAATGGTGAAACGAGGAGTGAAAAATCATCATTTGGTTTATAGTCCATACCCAGGGCAATATTCAGGTAAGCAGGTGCCATAAGTTGCGAAATCTCAACATCTTCAATATCCGGGTCATCAGAATAATTAAATCCGGTTGTCATTTGAGTCTTGAAGTTTACAAGGGCACTGTAGTACCAATGTTCAAATGCGTATTGTCCGTATTTTGATGCAAGTTCAATTTTATCATCGGTTTTTCGCCAGTCAAAATCTCCTTGTTTCATCGAACCATAACCAAAATCAAAGGTATTGTCCCATGTCGATTTACCTTTTTTGTAATTGGCAAACATATTAAATAACAAATTACCTGAAATGGAACTTTCGCCACCAGCAGCCCAATTTGTTAATGCTACCTGCGAAAACGATAAAGAACCCATACTTCCTGTTTTCCATACTTTTTCCGCTTCTTCCTGTGCGTTTATGCTTATTGATATAGCCATTATTAACGCAAAAAATAAAATATTTTTTTTCATGCCTGTTTAATATTGTATTTATTATTTATACTTAAATTTTATTCTCCCTTGTGCAAATGTACATCTGTTTGTGGAAATGGGATAGAAATATTTTCCTTGTCGAATTCTTTCTTAACAGCTTCGTTAAGATCGAAAAAGATTCCCCAATAGTCGCCACCATTTGCCCAAACACGTACTGCAAAATTCACCGAACTATCGGCAAGTTCAGAAATAGCAATAAACGGCTCCGGGTCTTTATGTATACGCGTATCGGCATCGATTAACCTGCGAATAACGGTTCTGGCTTTGTCGATATCGTCTGAATATCCAATGCCAAAAGTGAAATCTACCCTTCGTGTTGGTTCGGTAGAATAGTTTATCATCGATCCAGTGGACAGGCTCCCGTTAGGTTGGATAATGGTTTTGTTGTCGGGGGTTTTCAGGATAGTATTAAAAATTTGTATTTCGTTTACAGTGCCGGAATTACCTTGTGCCGAAATAAAATCGCCAACTCTAAAGGGTTTAAAAATCATTAACATAACCCCGCCTGCAAAATTTTGTAAGGTGCCGGAAAGTGCCATACCAATGGCAAAACCTGCTGCTGCAAGAATAGCAACAAAAGAGGTAGTTTCTACGCCTACAATATCGACAACTGAAATTATCAGTAAGATTTTCAGTGTAATACTAATAAAGCTTTTAAGAAAAGATGTTAGTGCTTCATCCATATTTCTTTTAAGCATTAACTTATAGCTCAGTTTTGTTATTGATTTAATAACCCAAAGGCCAATTAGTAAAACTATTATAGCCAAGACAAGTTTTGGGGCGTAGAAAATAAATAGATCAACAAATTTGTCAAAATAATTTCCTGCTTCTTCCATGTTTATAAAGTGTTAATTAATAGTGTGA
>JAYENH010000657.1:0-2230 GCA_034721995.1 Bacteroidota bacterium | reverse complement strand
TCTGAATTTCAAATAAGTATGCAAGATAACAAAAATGAAGTAAAAAATATTACCCTTGACCAAAACTATGGCACTTTAAATGTGAACTCTAATCCTTCTGGAATGAGTGTCAGTTTGCCTGAATTGTCAAGTATATCAGGCGTAACTCCATTTTCAAAAAATATTACTCCCGGTGCTTATACTGTTATTATTCAAGATTCATTGTATGAAACCTATAGAAGTATAGAAACCGTGAATATTAGTGAGACAACAAATGTAGAAGCTACTTTAAATAGAAAAACAGGGTTGTTGAAAATATATTCTAAACCATATGATTCGGAAATATTTATTGATGGGAAATCTGTAGGATTAGCACCTCTTACTTTAAAGAATTATCCAACCGGAAGCTATCAGATAGAAGCTAAAAAAATGGAGTATAACCCAAAAACAAAAACTGTAGTTCTTAACTATAATGATGTCAAAGATGTTGATTTTGTACTTGATAAAGGCTGTCCGCCTAACATGGGAATCTTTGATTTTTCTGAATTAGAAGATGGCATTTCTGTTTATTGTGATAATAAACTCCTCGGAGAAACCCCGCTAAAATATATGCAGACTAAAGCGGGAAATCATAAATTTGAATTTAAAAAGAAATATTTTGAATCAAGCGGTAACAAACTACATAATCTTAATGACCAGCAAACAATCAGATTAAATTACCAATTGAGCCCAAAAAGTAAAAGTAAAGCAGTATTAAAATCATTTTTCATAACTGGTACAGGACAGTTTTATTCAGAACAAAAGAAAAAAGGAACTCTGTTTTTATTAATTGAATTAGCAGGGTTAGGTTATGCCGGATATAGTTATGCTGATTATGATACTAAGAAAAAAGACTACGAAGCCACTGTTGATGATTATTTAAATGTAATGTCGCCGGAACAGGAAGTAATAGCGTGGCAATCAATGGCTACTGCAAATAAAGAGATGTCTGATGCACGAGACCAGCTTGCAACTGCGTTTCTTATTCCAATTGGAGTTCATGCGCTTAATTTTCTTGATGCGTTATTGTTTGGCGGTGTACCTGGCGATGTGAAAAATTCCAACAAGCAGAATATATCCCTAAAATTTAAGAATGATAAAGAAATGCTAAAAGCAAATCTTTGCTTGAATTTCTAATAGGAGAACAGATCCAGATGAAAAATAATATTTTGCTGTTTATTTTGTTAATGATTACAACGCTTGTAATTTTACAATGCGTAGATGCGCCTGATGCGCCAGTGCGTGATAATCCATTTCAGGGTGATCCGTATGAACTGAGTGCAACTTTAGATTCCACCGGAGTTATTCTTGAGTGGAATAAAGTTAATTCAGAAAGTGTAACCGGTTATAGGGTGTTCAGAAGTAAACGCCCGGACAGTAATTTTGTGTCAATAGGTGATGCATCAAAAGATTCTATAAGTTTGATTGATACTGATTATTATTATGACAGTACCTATTATTACAAAATATCCGCCATGTTAGGTTATGAATTGAGTGGGTTTGTTGATGACACTGTTAAGATAAAAATAGATGAAGCCAGTTTTTGTATTTCTGATAATCCCTACGTAATTCCTGATTCCGGATCAACAACACCTGCTATTTTAGTAACTAATTGTAGCAATCCCGGCAAATTTAGATGGACAGCTACCGAGAGCTATGACTGGCTATCTCTCACAAAAACATCGGGAATGACTCCGGATAGTTTTGTAGTGGAAGTAGATTCAAATCTTAGTGGAGCAACCAGATTAGGATATATAGAAATGACAGCTAATGGTGTCGATAGCTCTCCTGATACAGTGATAATATCACAAGGTACAATAGCACCTATACTCTGTGTGGTAGGTACTGATTGGCAAGCTCCCGATACAGGTGGAGTAAGTGAAATTTATGAAGTTACGAATTGCGGAAATGATGCATCGTTAAATTGGTCGGCAACATCTGATTCATCATGGATTACTGTAATTCCTGCCACTGACACAACTCCCGGAAGTTTTACAATAACAGCGGATTCAAATACTACTGGAGAATTAAGAACAGGAGAGATAATTATCACAGCTGGTGGAATAGCAGGCTCACCTCAGACTATAACAGTAACTCAAGGGTCAGTACAGATACTTTGTGTAACACCTTCAACATGGACAGCTGTAGAGACAGGCGAAATTAGTCCATCGATTAATGTTTCAAATTGTGGTGAAGGTTCATCTTTCTCCTG
>JAYENH010000656.1:0-2230 GCA_034721995.1 Bacteroidota bacterium | reverse complement strand
AAGGTATCTGACACCTGTCGAAGTTGTTGGAAATCCTGTCGACTGCTGTGTCCACTGTGCATAAGCCTGTACCGACAAAATGCTCAGGATAAAAAAGGAAAATAAAACTTTTCTCATAATTAGTATAATTTAAAAATTTATTGGATTGTATTATTACTCTATTTCGATATACTGATCGAAAATTTCGATTTTGTCGCCGCGCAATAGTTTTGTACGTTTGCGATATTCAAGTTGCCCGTTTACTTTTACTTCGCCATTCTCGATCATTAATTTTGCCTGCCCTCCCGACTGGCTGATATTCATAACTTTTATTAATTGAGCTAATTGGATTGTTTCGGTATGAATTTTAAATTTCGTCATTTTCTTTGTTATCAAATATACTTTTTAAAACTGTTGTCCACACTATATTGTAGGTGGATATGCTGTGTTACAACAGTATAAAGCTCCGGTAATTGTTCCATCTAAGTATGATTCGCCCGGAAAAAAAGCTTCATCGGGAACATATTCTTCAATGGAATAGCGGTAGATTGCAAATTCCCAATTATTCATATCACCTGTATATTTAAGTCTACCGGCAGGCGAAACATCATCATAGAGTTTAGATTTTAAATAAGCATAATTCCCACTGTACTCAACAACATATTTATAGAATTCATTTATTAAATCCAATTCATCCTCATTGAATTGGTCAACAAGCTTTTGTATTTCCTTTTTAACTTCTTTCGGTATTGTTTTCATGTATGTAATAATATTATATTAGAGTTTTTATGCAAGTGCTAATTATTATAAATACTTGCAACTTTCATTAAACCCGGAAGATTTATTATTTTTATTTTTCGTCCTTTAAGTTCTATCAATTTATCGGCTTTAAATTCAGATAACAATCTTATTACCGACTCGGTGGCTGTGCCTACCATATTCGCAATTTCTTCGCGGGTAAGCGAGATATGCAAAACGCCATCATTTTCAAGATCGAAATCAATTTTCAGGTAAACAAGTATTTCGGCCAATCGTTCCCTTACCGATTTTTGGGCAATATCGGTAATAAAATTATTTGCCTCTTTCAATTCCTGACATGCAAGCTTTATCAGTTCCATCGAAAAATTGGTATTTGTTTTTACAAGCTTGATCAATACTTCGGCAGGGATATAACACAAAGTCGAGTCTTCGATTATTTTGGCTGTTGTACAAGCCATTTCGTTACTGAGGATCGATCTATAACCAATAATATCGCCACCCTTAGCAAATTTAATTATTTGTTCTTTGCCCTCGATACCGGTTTTGTACAGTTTTACAATACCTTTATAGATACAATAAAACCCGTTTATCCTGTATCCTTCCTGATAAAGCAATGTACCCCTTTTATGATGGAGGCAGGTTTTTTCCATTTCCAACATTTCTATCTCATCTTTTTTAAGATGAACAAAAATTGCGTTGTTTTTAATAATGCACTCTCTACATTTTGGAGTCGAAGGAATATTTTTCATTATAATTTATACTGTTTCAAAAAATGATTTATCTCAATAATATTAACTTTGTTGCCAAAGATACAATTTTTTAGTTTTAAGAAATGAACAATTAATATGTCGAAGAAAACTATGGTAATTGGAGCAAGCCCGAATCCTGCACGGTATTCGTACAAGGCTGTTATTGAGTTAAAAAACAATGGCCACCCTATTGTTCCATTGGGTATAAAAAAAGGGGATATCGATGGAGTTGAAATCGAAAATGGCCTGCCCGCACACAAGAATATCGATACAATAAGTCTGTATATTGGTCCATTTGTACAAAATGGGTATAAAGATTATATTATTAACCTGAAGCCACGGCGGATAATTTTTAATCCCGGAACCGAAAACCTCGAAATGTTCGATTTATGTGAACAAAATAATATCGAAGCTGTTGAGGCCTGTACGCTTATTATGCTTGCTGGTAACAAGTATTAATAATTTGAACTTTTTTTTAGTAATAATATAATCACTTTAAGAATTGAGAAATGAAAACATCAGCAGATATTAACTGGATTGGGAATATGGCTTTCGAATTTGAAGCCGATGGACATAAACTTATATTTGATGCAGACCCTGCAGTGGGTGGCGAAGGAAAAGGCCCAACACCAAAACCTTTTATGCTTTATTCACTGATCGGTTGTACGGGGATGGACGTAGTATCTATTTTAAAGAAAATGCGTGTCGATTTAAAAGAATTTAATGTTAAGGTTGAAACCGAA
>JAYENH010000655.1:0-2238 GCA_034721995.1 Bacteroidota bacterium | reverse complement strand
TGGCATCCCAAAAATAAACTACGTTGGGATGCCAACACAGGTTTTTGTGCCGGCGATCCAAACAATGGCTATTTCGAGATTTATACAACAACAAACGGGGGAACAAATTGGACGCGTGTTGCACAAAACCAGATTCCTAACCCTATTGCCAATGATGAGTATGGGGTTACAGGTTTTTTCTCGGTTGTGGGCGACACTGTGTGGTTCACAACCAATAAAAGCAGATTGTTCCGATCATTAGATAAAGGCCTGAGCTGGACAGTAATTACCACACCTGTAGGAAATAATCAGGTGAAAGTATTTTTTAAAGATGCCAACAACGGAATTATTTTTGATAACCAAAGCACTCCGGTCAAACTTTACGAAAGCTCTAATGGTGGCGACAACTGGACTGAAATTTTCTTCACAGGACCACTATTTTCTCTTGATATTTGCTATGTGCCCGGAACCAGCAATACCATGATAAGCACAGGTAATGCCGATGGAGTATCCTACAGCTACGATGGCGGCCACACATGGCAAATGTTTCAGTATCCTACAGGCCTGAATTTTCTTACAGTACGGTTTTTTAGTCCGAATTTAGGCTGGGCAGGCGATTTTACTATCGATTCTTTTACCGGGGGGATTAATAAATTCGAAGGTAACATGCAACCCTTATCCGACGATGTCGGGGTTTTCTCAATTGATATGCCCGAGGTAATCGAACCCGGAAATTATATTCCTAAGGTAACATTTAAAAACTATGGCACAAATTCCCAGAGTTTCGATGTCAGTCTTAATATTTCGGGAGGTTATAGTTCGATAAAACAAGTAAGCAATTTACAGGCTTCCCAATCTGTTCAGGTCGAATTTGATACATGGACTGCAACTTATGGTAATTATGATGTTTCGGTTGTAACACTTTTAAGTGGTGATCAGATGGCAACAAACGATGCTTTGTCAATGAATGTTGAAGTGATGGATATTACCGACGCCTATTGTTATGTAGCTTATGATGCAAGTGGGAGTTTACCTCAGGGGCCTGGTAAAATTTTCTTAGAAGCCCCCGGTGTTGTTATTTCTATTGCCGATCAAACAGGCGAAAGTTTTATTGCTTCCGGTACATGGGGCCCCGACAATAAATGGTATGGTGGCGTTTATTACGATTCGCAAACCTCGACAGGTGGCGAACTGATAACACTTGACCCGCAAACCGGTGCACGTACTATTATAGGCAACATGGGCACCAGTCCTGTACATGGAATGTCGTACGATTTTACTAACTCAACAATGTATGCAGTTACCTTTGATGGTACAACATCTATTTTAAATACTATCGACTTGCAAACGGGGATCCTTACCCAGGTTGGCTTAACAAATTCCGAAATATTGATAAACCTTGCCTGCAGTGCGCAAGGTGAATTATATGCTGTAGATTTAGTAAATGATATGTTTGGCTCCCTTGATAAAACCACCGGGCAGTTTACAAGTTTGTTTGCCATTGGTTTTGATGCGTCTTTTGCTCAGGATATGGAATTCGACCGCTACTCCGATACTTGCTATCTTGCCGGATATGATGGTACTGCACAGCAAGGAGTTTTTTACATGATCGATGTTTCCTCCAGCACTGTTACTTTGATTGACACCATTTCGGGAGGAGCAGAAATTACCGGTTTTGCTATTCCTTATGTTACAGGTATTAATGTTGAAGAAATGCCCAATCAGGTATCCTTAAAGCTTTATCCGAATCCATCGGGCAATTGTCTGAACATCGTATCGGAAGTTATGATGCAGCATCTCAGGGTTTATGATAATCAGGGCAGAGTAGTTCAATCAGAAAATCTGCAAAACAGTTTTTATAAGGTTGATCTGCAAAACCTTCAAAAAGGTGTTTACATAATTGAGATATTTACAGAAACAGGAATCATTAAAAAGAAGTTTACAAAATTATAGAATTCGGTTATTGAAAAAAAAGCCCCCATTTTTTGTTTCTGAACAATGGGGGCTTTTACTTTTTCTAAATTTATACACCATCATATTTGAACATTCCTGCTTTTTGCTGAAGTAAAAGCACCAAAATCTTTTGGCTGATCTAATAAAAGAACTACTTTTTATACACTAAACATTAAAATGATGAGATAATAATGTTTAGTCGAATTCCGGCATTAAAAGTAATGCCTAAACATATAGCAAACATCAGAATGCTCCAATATTAATGTTTGATTGGATTTTGACACTTATAATTTTAGAATAGCCCCA
>JAYENH010000654.1:0-2241 GCA_034721995.1 Bacteroidota bacterium | reverse complement strand
TAAAAAAATAAAAGCCGTCCTTAAATTTGCGGATTATGCTTTGAACAATCTGAATATTTTCAGAACTCTCTTGCTGAAAAGAAAATTCTCATTACACCAACTCGACATTGAATATGAAGAGCATATTAACAATGAAATTGCCCGGTTTATTTCTACCCATCAGGATAAAGAATATTTTAAGCGATCGGGCAAAGAATTAAACTGGATGCTTGATTATCGCTGGGTTTTAGAGAATGATGAACAAGCCTGGCACGAAGCAGTAAAATACTATTTTAGTTCGGCAGAGCTTGTTTTTAAATATCACTGCCTAAGTTTCAGGGAAAACGGAAAATTGCTCGCATTTGCCATTTTACGACAGCGTAACAAATCCTTTACCCTGCCATATATTTATTCTGAAAAGAAATCAGGAACCCGTGTGTTACAAGCTATCTTCGAATTTCTTTTGCAACATAAGGCTACAGATTTCACACTTTTCCATCCCGAATTTACTGAGTGTGCCGATAAGCAGGAAATACCGTTTTTCTACACACGAAAAATCCCAAAAGATTTTGCGGTAAGCAATGAAATTTCGCACTTGATTTCCTCCGGAAAATTCTTGCAGGATGGCGATGGAGATTGTGCTTTTACCTAATAAAAATCGGCATTTTTCATAAACCCTAAAAAGTAGTTTACACTTTTTCAGTCTCAATAATTATTTCGCACGGAGCTTATGTACATGGCTATTTCTGTTTCTATAAATATATCGTTCCTACGGAACTGTTAATTCTTGACTTATCATACTTCAAACAAAGCACGACTCCGTAGGAGTCAGATATTTATAGAAGTAATTGGCGAAACATTTTAAAGCTCCGGTAGGAGCGACATATTGGGCAAAGTCGAATCTTATTGGCAAGAGAACCAGGACTGAAATGACATGCTATTCTTAAATTCACGAATAAAAAGTGTAATCTGAGAAATGAAAAATCCCAAAAAATCTAAAGATTGAATTAATATCGCAATATGTCGCACCTCTGGTGCTTTAATGTATTTCGTTAATTTGTATTCTATAAATATATCGTTCCTACGGAACTAATAGACTAAAATGAAGTAAGTTTAACAGAATAAATATCAGCTCCAGAGGAGCGAATTATTATATTGTTGAAGTTGAATTGATATTTGCGATTTATTTTTGGATATCTTACACAAATGATGAGTTCAGAGTCTTTTTTCGTATGAGTAAATATTGACAAATCATGTTTTTTGCTTTTTCAGAATTATGTTAATTTGCGATAAATTTAATTTTGATGGATATGAATACATTTTACAAATATTTATTTCTCTTTTTCTTCTTTGCTTCTTTTTTTTCGATACAGGCACAACAACTTCTCGTAAAACCATATTTGCAACATGCAACACCCGAATTGATGGTTATAATGTGGGAAACCGATGTTCAGGATTCGAGTTTTGTTGAGTGGGGATTAACTATTGCTTTTGGCAATTCAACGACAGGAACATCCGAAACCGGTTCGGGAACTTCACATATTCATACGGCCATTCTCGCACCCCTGCAAGCCGACACAAAATACTATTACCAGGTTACCGGTAATTCTTATTCTTCTGATATTTATAACTTTAGAAGCCCCGCCCTGCAATCGGATGAAAAATCAATATCGCTTGTTGCCATGAGCGATATGCAATACGATAGCAGCAACCCCAATAAATTCTATGATATTGTTCACGATGGGGTTATCAAATATTTTGAAGAACAATTCGGCAACGATATCAACGAAAACCTGAGTATGATCTTAATTCCCGGCGATTTGGTTGCTACCGGGCCAAATTATTCGGAATGGAAAAATACTTTTTTCGATCCTTCCAATCCTTTATTTGGATACGTTCCGGTATATCCCGTTTTGGGAAATCATGAAGTAAATACCCAATTTTATTTCAAGTATTTTCATCTTCCCGATAATGCTTCGCCTGGTTATGCAGAACATTGGTGGACAAGGGTGGAATCGAATGTTCGCATTATTGGCATTGATTCGAATACGGGATATCGCCTGCAAATTCAACTTGATTGGCTTGACAGTGTGTTAGATGCAACTGCCACCGACCCGGATATCGATTTTGTTTTTGCCCAATTGCACCATCCCCATAAATCGGAATTGTGGCTGCCCGGCGAAATAAACTATACGGGCGAGGTTATTCAACGTATGGAAGCTTTTACCGATAGTTGTGGTAAACCAAGCATTCATTTTTTTG
>JAYENH010000653.1:0-9827 GCA_034721995.1 Bacteroidota bacterium | reverse complement strand
GAAAGATTATGGTTGAAAATTATGCTGTCGAACATTCCTTTAAAGTAGCCGAAACTTTGACCCAGAACGAATATCTTGATGAAGTAGCAAGGCAATCGGGAATGGAGACACGAGAATTTATTCAATACTTATGGACACAGCAAGACCCATCAAAATTCTGGTATGTAGTTATTTTTGTTGGAATGTTTGCTGCGTTTTGCCTGTTTTTATACGACCGTTTTTTGCTGAAAGAAGGAAAATAGCGAGAGGGAGAGAGGGAGAGAGGGAGAGAGGGAGAGGGAGAGAGGGAGAGAGAGCGAGAGAGGGAGAGAGGGAGCGAGAGAGCGAGTGGGAGAAGGGGCAAATAGGCGAAGGGGCGAGGGAATGGCTGAACTGAATCCTGAACACTAAACTTTAGAACTCGGAACTGGGAACTCAGAACTTTTTAAATATGGTAGAAGTTAATGTAGATCAATCGAAAAAGCTTGGCAGATCAATAAGGCGATACAATGTCAGACAAGAGTTTTTGTCAAGGCCGTTTCTTTGCGTCAAAATAGGATTAGAGCATAAGCTCAGGGGTATTTTTTACGCTGTTGCCATCTGCCATCAAACTTATAGTTTGGCTTTTCGCGATAAAAACATTTACGGTTGGGAGGTGCTTGAGCTTGTATTTTATAACTTGATGAATGAGGGTTCGGATTTCCTGATACCTGGAAATATCAGCAAAAAGAGTATTGCTGAAATTGCATCGGAACTTCAGAAAATATTTAGGGACAACAACGATTCGGCTTCCTGTACCCTCGACCGGTTGGAAGAAAGAGCAAATCTCCTTATTGATTTTGATTCGCGGATCGGGCATTATTATAATGGTAGAATTTCTGATTTGCTTTCTGAAAGTAACTCAATGCTTTTCAACAAGGGGAAAGGTTTGTACGAAATTTTAGACCACTTTGAGGCATTTTCAGATCCTTTCAGGAAAAAAAGCTCCTTCCTAATAAAATTGCTACAAGATGCTGATCTAATAGAAATTAGTGATCCTGAGAATTTTATTCCTGTTATGGATTATCATATACAGCGCGTGTTAATGCGTTCGGGATGTGTAGATATAAGCGATCGGAACTTGTACAAAAAGCTTGCGGAGCGGCAGGCTGTTGAAGATGATACCCCAATCCGTGAAGCATGCATCGAATCGATGAAAATAATTGCCCTCGAATCGGGACATTCAATAGCTGCCATGAACGATTTCTTTTGGCCATTGGGCCGCAGTTGCTGCAACAAATATCCGCTTTGCGAAATTGGCAGTTGCGAGAAATCGCCATGCAGCCTTACCCGTTTGATAACATTGGAGCATCCTCATAAAAAGTGTATACTTGATGAAGTTTGCAAAGGAAAATCAGATATTCACTACCGCAATCTTTGGCAACCGCTTATTAAAACGCACTACTACTAATCAGTTTAATAATCTCATTATAAAGTTTCTCAACAGAATCATCAATGCTAAGCTCGTGGGTTTTCAATTCAATAGCGGGGTTCGGGGGTTCTTCAAAAGGGGCATCAATACCTGTAAAGTTTTTTATTTCTCCTGCCCGCGCTTTTTTATACAAACCCTTTACGTCGCGTTTTTCGGCCACTTCAATAGGTACATTTATATATACCTCGATAAAATCATCCTTGCCAATAATTTCTCTTGCCTGCTCCCTGATAGCAATAGTTGGGCTAACGAATGAGTTGATAGTAATAATTCCGCAGTTCAGGAAAAGCTTCGACACTTCTGCAATTCGTCTTATGTTTTCAGTACGGTCTTCATCAGAAAAACCCAAATTTTTGTTTATCCCTGTACGTACATTGTCGCCATCAAGAATTTGAGTAAGAAAACCTTTTGAATGCAACTTACGCTCAAGCCCTATCGCAATAGTAGATTTTCCAGATCCAGACAAACCTGTCAGCCAGACTACTTTAGCTTTTTGTTTCAAGAATTTCTCTTTGTCTGTCCTTAATAAAATCCTGTCAAACAAGGGATGTATATTTGTTGCTTTGGTTTTCACAATATCAATAATTTGATTTTTATTTTGAATAACTTTTGTTTTAGATAACCCCTCTTTTTCTCATTTCCCAAAAGCACTTTTCTGTTGCCGTAATATCTACCGATGCATCGTGGGCTTCGTCAAAATCTTTTCCAAATAATGTTATATGTAGCTCCGATAATTTTGGCCATTTAAAACCGTAAGGCCCGGGAATCCTGCAATAATTAGTTGAAGCTTTCATAGTGCATAGTTTTTTCTTTCTTTCAAAACTACTTTTTATTCCCTTTCTCAATAATTCGGCACCAATAATTTTTTCATCGAAGCTAATATTATGTGCAACAATAAAATCGGTTTGTTCCACTAACTTATTGAATTTATTTAAAACCTGTTCAAGTTCTACGCCTTCGCTAACAGCCTTTTCGGTCGAAATGCCATGCACATTCGATGCGCCAATTGGTATTATAAAATTCTCCGGTTTAATAATAAAATCGTCCGATTCAATCTGATTACCTTCATTATCACATAAAATCCATGCAATTTGAACCATTCTCGGCCAATTGTTTAAATCTGTAACCGGGGCTTTCCAATTTTTAGGTAAGCCGGTTGTTTCTGTGTCAAAAAATAGATACATAATTTTGTTTTTTAAGCCGATAAAAATACTTGTTTTTTACCAATTTGCCTTTATGCGTTTCATGCGGATATTTAACTTTGCTGTTTTTGTAATATCCATCCAAACCAGTTTGCACCACTCGTGGTTTTCATTGCATAATCGGTAAAAATCTTCGTATCTTTTTGGAATTATCCCGAAACTATATTGTTCGGCATCATAAGTTGAAACATGCTGAAAATTAGCAAATTCAATTGTATAAGAAGTATCGCTTACAGTTACAATAATAAGGTATTTTACTATACCCGATGTTTTTTCATTTATTCTGGGCGAAAGAAAAATCTCCTCAAGTACTACTTCATTTTTATAATTAAATTTTGCTTTAGCTCTAAGTATACCCCTGTTAGAATCTGTCTCAATAATTTCAAATTCAGGATCACGCTGTATCCACTTATATGCTTTTTCCATAACAAGCTCTTTGCTCCCCGGCAATTTAAAGCGTTCAATATAAATCGAAAACGGCTTTTGCCCATATAATTGTTCACCTGCTATAACAACAATAAAAAATACTAATATGTAAAATGCATGTTTACCCACAATCAGAAAGTGTCTTTTGCAAAAGTAAACAATCGTTCTGTATTCAGCACACATTTTTCAATCGGCAGTAAGCAAATTTTGGCTAAATCTTATCAGATAGCTATCGGATAAGAGGTGCTGACAACAAATTTACTCTTCATTTAGTAATCTTATCGAAAATTTAAACCAAACTTTTTTGTTCAATTTCTCAGAAAATATATCTGTTGATTGATTTATCCTGTGTCAATTTTATAGTATTTAAATTATGATTCATTAAACGGCTTGTAAAAATGGGTGTTTAAACAAATCGAACTACAAAATTATGACATAACAATTAGCGGCTGACTGGAGATTGCCGACTGCCTACTGCTGACTGGGAATTGGAGGCTGCCGTTTGAGTATGCTCCTAATTGAGTAGGCGGGTTTTTTATGTTGCACCATAAACATACGGTTTAGGTATTCGCCAATTACGCCGAGGCTGAATAAAATAATACTTGTAGAAAATAAAATTGTAACAATTATAGACGTAAATCCCATAGGAACATTAAAAACTATTTTTCGGAAAATAAAATAGAGACCAAATAAGAAAGAAATAACCGAAAGAAAAATGCCGCCGTAGATTATCATTCTTAATGGAGCTTTTGTATAATAAATGCTAATATTGAGAAATAACCGAAAAAGCTTAAACAATGAATAATTTGATTTTTGGTATTTCCGTGGTTCGTGAGTTACATCAACAAAATCAATATGTTTTGTGTACCATAACAATATTTCATCAATGTAAATAAAATTCTGCCTGTGGGTGAGTATCGATTGGGCCAGGTTGCGTGTAAAAAGCTTAAAAGAAGAACCTTTTCCCGGTGCTTGATTGTCAATTTTTTTCGACGAGTTTTTAAGGATTTCGCTCCCTTTGTTGCGGATATAAGAATGTTGCTTTTTTACCAAATCGCCATATACAAGATCGGCATTACATTCATTGAATTTGTCGATTAACTTTTTAATTTCTTCGGGAGGAATTTGTAGGTCATCATCAAGGGTAATAACAAAATCGCCATTGATATAATTTAATCCGCAGAAAATGGCATTGTGTTGCCCAAAGTTTTTTGCAAGTTGAATAGCAGTTATGTTTTCAGGGAATTCTTTTTTAAGCCGTAGAATAACCTCCCAGCTATTATCGTATCCTGAATCTTCGACAAAAACTACTTCGAAACTAAGTTTCATTTTTTCGAATATTGCCTTTGTCCGCAAGAATAATTCCCGCAACGATTCTTCGGAATTATACACAGGGACTATCACCGAATATTCAACCGATGTTTTCCCGTTTTTTTGCCGGGTATTTATTGATGTTGCGTTCATTTTTTCAAGAGCGTTTTTAGTATTTTATCCTGTAGTTTATAAGAACCTGATTTTGTTCCTCCGATAAAAACGATCCATTCACTTTTTTTCAAAACAGAAAGATCCCTAAATGCCTGTGCCCGGCTAATTTTACAATGTTCAATAATTTGAGCTAATTGGACATTCGTATTTGTATGGATTAATTCGACTATTGAACAATATCGTTCCTTAACTTTTACTTTTTCAAGCTTAAAAATATCAAATATCGATTCTCTAATTCTGTTTGTAGTCTCATTTTCTCCCGCATCAATATTTGCAGTCTCATTTTTACCATTTGCAGTCTCATTTTCTCCCGCATCAATATTTGCAGTATCATTTTTACCATTTGCAGTCTCATTTACTCCCACATCAATAATTGCAGTCTCATTTACTCCTTTATATGGAAGATTTACTCCTTCATTTACACCGTAATATGTATTGCCCTTAGACACAATTTCAGAATCATCATAAGGCACAATTACTTTAAAGGAATCCATTTCAAGTATTTCCGGCAGTTTTCCTTTGGCATAAATAGCGGAATATTTAAACATGTTTCTCACTCCCGAGCCTAATTCATCAGCCATCCTTATTTCTTTGAATACCTGTAAAATATTGGGGTTCTTGGGGTGTGTGTAAAATAAATCGGGCGAAATAAGGCCATATTTTACGGGGAGGTTCCAATTGTCGATAGTAACATTATTTTTCCCAATAATCATTCGTGCAGGATAGGCATTTGTAAATTCACGATGAATAAGAGTATTGGCAATTGCCTCACGAAATATCATCTCACGGATGCTAACTCGTTTATCTCCTTCAAGATAAAATGGATCGGGCATATGTTTCCGAATAAATTGCATAAGACGTTCGTAGCTATCAATCAGATTTGTTCGCACTTCGTCCCTGTCGTCGTACCGGTCAATATTTTTTATCCTTAAAATAGCATCGGTCTTATAAGCAGGCAAAATGCTCTGAATCACATCATCTCTCCCAAACAATAACACTGCTGCAAGTGTATAGCCACTCTCATTTGTTTTATAACTGGTTTGGAATAGCCGGGCACTTTTCAGTAGTTCTTCGTTGTCCATACTTTGCCAGGGATGGTTCGGGCGGGCATTGGCTGCCATTGTACGCACCTTGTTGATTAACTCGGGGCGGAAGTGTTCGAGTTTCAAATAAGGAAAAATTGTATTCTCTGTAAAAACATTGCTTTTTCTATCGTACAACTGCTTAACCGATGCCTGATTATTAGTTATATTGAAATCGCCATCTTCGTTACGAACATATACTTTATTTATTGATTGATGTATCAAAGAGCTTTCAGGGACTTTTAGATAGATAATAGATTTACCTTCGATTTCGATTACTTTGGGTGAAAGATAAAATGTCGGGTTTAATTGTTGCTTGTTGTTTAAGCCTGATACCAAGGCATCCAAGATTTTTTGAATAACAGCTTTTAAAACCCCTTGAATGTTTCCATCGTTTTTTACACCCAAAAAAAGTGTACCACCACTACTGTTCAGGAAAGCACATATAGATTCAAAAACATCTTTGTTCAGCTCAAACTCCGAGGTCTTAAATTCAATATTAACACCTTCGCCCTGCGCTATTATTTTTTTTATGTCATCAGGTGTCATGTCTATTATTTGTCCTTTTTGTGAAATACAAAAAATTAATTCCCTAAAACTATCAGGCAAAATTATCTTCAGATTTTTTTTTCTATCTTCCGAAGCCTTGCCTTTGCCCCGCTTTTACCTTTTGTCTTTCGCCTTCCGATTCTTGTCTAAAAACCTCCAAGAGGGATATTAATCCCCGTAATCCATTTTGCCGCATCCGAAAGCAGAAAAATAGCAGCATTTGCAACATCCTCCGGCTCGCCAAAACCGAGGGGCGACATTTTCTCGAACCTGTCTAACACTTCCTGCGAGATGGTTTCCCCTGCCCCTTCTACCATTGGCGTTTTTACAAATGTGGGCAACAAACAGTTCGAGCGTATTTTCTTTGGGGCAAGTTCTAATGCCAGTGTGCGTGAGTATGTTTCGATTGCCGATTTTGTACTGCTATACAAAGCTCCTCCAAAATAAGCTTTCTCAGAAGCAATCGACGACATAAATACAAAAGATGAATTCTCGTTTATCTTTTTCTTTTTCAGCAACCTGCCGGTAAGCAAAACAGGAGCACGAAAATTAACATCGAAAATCTGGTTAAAATCTTTTCCTCGGATAAACTTTGCCGGCTTATGAGTTGTAATTCCTGCTGAAAAAACTACCCCATCGAGTTTGTCAAGTTCGTCGACAAGTAAATTGACAGCATCTTCGTCGATCAGATCGGCAACGTGCAAATGGTGACCACCGCCCTGAAGAGTGTTGAAACATTCTTCGAGCCTTTCGCGATTGCGCCCGGTAATGCAAACTTTTGCCCCTGCCGCCGCAACCGAAATAGCTACCTGCTTCCCAATCCCTGATGAAGCTCCGGTAACGAGTATTGTTTTTCCTTCAAGCGAAAATTGTTTCATGTTTATAAGTTCAAAGTTCCCAGTTCTGAGTTTTCCGGTAACCAGCAATCAGTTTTACGTTTCAATAATCATATCTGGCACATGTACATTTTCGGTTTGCATATAAACCGAACCCCACGACAAACCAACTCCAAAGCCGCTAAGTAACAGATTTAGCTTTTGGTTTTTCAAGGCATCCTGCATTTCCGAAATCATAGTAATCGGAATGGACGCACATGATGTATTTCCATATTTATGGATTGAATAAGGAAGTTTTGCAGGATCGATTTTTAGTTTTTTCCGGATTACTTCGTTAATCATTTTATTAGCCTGATGAAGCACCACATAATCAACACTATCCATATCAGTATCAATATGCTTAAAAAGCTTCTTCACATTTTTTGATACCTCCATCAACGAGAAATTAAAAATCTTTATCCCATCAAGATGAACATTAAACTTGTTACGGTGAATGCCTTCTGAAACTTCAACTGTTTCGAAAGAAGTATCCCTGTCGTAATAATTTCTTAAGCCGCCATCTGGAATATAAATTGCATCCCAGCCTGCGCCGTCCGATTGAAGATTGAAATGTATTGGCGGGGCATCAGGATCGTATTCGAGACATGTAACAGTTGCTGCATCGCCAAACAATGGGTACGAGCTTTTGTCTTTATAATTAGTGCTTAATGATGACAGATCGCCAACTACTAACAGAGCTTTTTTAAACTGTCCATGGCTTATATGGCTGGCAATTGTAGACAGGCCATAAACATAAGCCGAGCAACCCAGGCTTATATCAAACGACATACATGTTTTCGGCAAGCCAAGCTTGTGCTGCAAAATGGTTGAGGTTTGCGGTACAATATAATCGCGCGATTGGGAAACAAATATCAGACAGTCCACTTCCGATCTGTCCCAGTTGAGATCGCTTAATAATTTTTCAGCTGCCATAATACTCAAATCCGAAGTAGTCGTACTGCGGATTCCATCAACAACACGGCGCTTTTCAATACCGGTTTGTTTGATAAACAGCTCCCGTTCTTCCTTCGAAATCCAATCGTAATCCCAATTGTTTATTTCAACTTTTGGGACAGCCCCTGCCATTCCGGTAATTTTAACATTAGGGATCGAAAATATTGCCATTATGCTTCGGTTTTAGTTTTTATAGTATCGAATAAATCCTGAATTGTTACTGCATTAGAAATATCATCAGCAGACATAGTTACATCAAATTCGGTATCGCACAGTGCAATAAATATCAGTGCATTAATTGAATTCCACTCAAAGTGATCGCGAAAAATCGAATCAGGTTTTAATGCTCCCGGTTCTAAATCTTCAAATTCTTCTTCTAATGCTTCGATAAAATTTTCAATTTTCATGTTTGTTTTTTTTATTGATTTATACTTATTTTGATTCTCTACCATTTTAATATTGTGCCGGCCCACGAAAAACCAACACCAAAACTTGCTAATAACAAGGTGTCCCCCTGTTTTATTTTTCCTTCTTGAATATCGTGGTGCAAAGCAGTGGGAATTGATGAGGCAACAATGTTCCCAACTTTTTCTAAATCGAGCCTGTATTGTTCGCTGCCGAAACCCGTTTTTTTTGCAATGTTTTGCAAAATATATTTACTGGCCTGATGAAAAACTACCCTGTCGATATTTTCGGGTATTAAATTTTCTTTCTCCAATAACTGCTTTATCATTTTTGGTGCTGTTTTAATCGAAAACAGAAACACAGCACTACCATTCATTTTTATACAATTATCGTTTACTGTATTGCCATAGTTATCAGTAATATCAGGGGCATTCATTTGCCTCAACGGCTGCTTTGCCCCACCATTTTTTATGATAATATTTTTATGTCCACGGCCATCGCTGCCCAGAACAAAGCTATTTATTTCTCCTGTATCATCTTTTGTTTTCTCAGAAACAATACATGCCGCAGCCCCATCACCAAATAATGTCCAGGTGCTTTTATCGCCGGGGTGCAAATATTTTGTGGTAACATCGGCAGTAATAAACAATACATTTTTGCAAGCTCCCGAAACCACTAATCCATTGGCTATACTCAGGCCATATACAAATCCCGTACATCCCACATTAAAGTCGATGGCCCCGGCGTGGGTTGGAATGCCGAGTTTATCCTGAAGAATGCAGGCAGTGTTTGGCGAAAGATAATCTGGCGAATAAGAATTAAAAAGCACAAAATCGATTTCATTGCGCGAAATGCCCGATTCATCGAATAATTGTTCGGCTACAGTAAAAGCATAATCCGATGCCAAATCGTTTTCGCCAGCTACATGACGCTGCATAACTCCCGTAATTTTCGCCAGTTCATGGATATTCCATTCGGGGTGTAGCTTATCTAAGTCCTCATTACTAATGATTTTCTCAGGCAAATACGATGTTATGGCTCTAATATATGATTTCATTTAATTTGATTACAAATTGTCAATCTTTACAAGTGCTTCCATTTTGTCGATAAATTCTTTTACAGGCTCAATTAGTGGCTTTACCAACTCTTCATTAAAATCAAATAAATCATCATAATCCCCTTTATGTCTAAAATCAGCAAGTAAATTGAATGTCTTGACAAGTTTTTTATCAATTTCTCCTTGCAGATAAATTTCCCCCAATTTTTGTTTTACACCATTATGTGATTTGATTCTAATTTGTCGTTCTAACATGACTGATATTGCCGCATAAAAGGCTGCATAATACAACCTGTTTAAACAGGAATTCCAACTTCCTTTTTCATAAAGTGTTAATGCATC
>JAYENH010000652.1:0-2243 GCA_034721995.1 Bacteroidota bacterium | reverse complement strand
AACAACTACGAGGGTGAGCTTGAATTCTTAGATTCGATAGACGACCCGCTCGTAGTTGTTGGTATAATAAATATAGTATCCGATAATATCATCGGGGCATGTGTCGTTGGGGTTTGTCCAGCTCAGGAAATTATTAAAATTGTCGCAGTTCGATGCCAATGAAAGTTCTGGCCTGCATGGGGGAATTGTGTCGATGGGTTTTGCGCAATTGGTTTGCGAGAAATTTATAAGTGGATGGATTACATGTTTTACATGGTACGTGCCAATCCCTTCGATTTGATAGCAATATTCTTTTCCGTTTTTAAGATCGAAATCGATATAAGAAGCCGAATCGGACCAGCCAATTGAGTCGTATTCTTCTGTAAATTCATTAAACCGCATTATTGTAAAAAGCGAATCGACCCAGGGGGTATTGTTATCGAACGAGAGTTTTAGATGGTTATCGCCTGCATAAATTTCTAAATATATTGATGATGCAATTTGTGGCGAGCCAACCAGAAAGCGATTGCCTGGTGCATTATGCCACATTTCAACTTTGTAGGAGTAAGCAAAATCGAGAGTATTTAACATCGAATCGTGATAGATAGTATCGTTTATGCCTTGCTGCCAAAGCGAATCGACAAAAGTCAGGTTTTGTCCCCATAAGCCTTCCGAGCGATAAATGTGGTAAAGAAAAGGCCCGGGGCCAAGAGTATCGGATTCCAAAGGTTTCGACCAGGCGAGATATATTTTTCCGTTTTGCTTGTGCGTGCTATCAACCGAAACATTTGTAATAATGGGGATGCCACGTACAAGATGTGCACAAACTTCTTCGGAAGCAAAACTTTCGGCACCATCTGCGAAAACAGCATCTATCATGTAGCAATATTCAATGCCTTGCCGCAAACCTTCGCCACCATCGTTATCGACATAAGAAGTGGAATAAAAACTATCGACCCTTGCAATTTTTTTGTAACCTGTGTAGGCAGGAACCCCCGTTTCGCAGCTATCATGAACAAAACCGTACGAATTTATTTTCCGGTAAATGTCGTAGCCAATAGCATTATGGCAGATTGTTGTGTCCCAGTTAAGTTCTATTGTTTTATTAGTTGGTTCTAAGCTGAGGTTTTCGGGTGCAGGGGCAATTACTGTAATTTGTACATTTTCGATGTCGACAAGGTTTACAACAGGGTGGTCGTCGACAGCCCTAAAAGTAACCTGATAAGGATATTTTCTTACATGACCGCAATTTGTAAGCCAACGGAATAATCCTGTATATAGAAATTCGCCTGCCTGAGAGAATGGTGGGGTGAAATATTCTGCCGGACTATTGCTGAGCAGGAGTGGCCCTCCGGTGGCTTCTATTGTAACAAAATTGCCATCGGGGTCGCTTGCTTCAACTTTTATCAGTAGGGTATCGCCGGCTTCGACACAAACATTTTTTAACTCTTTTATTACCGGGGGTTTATTATTCGATTCTACTACTTCGATTTGCATATCGCGAATAATGGTACCGATTTTTATACCCTTCCTCCATTCTTCAATGAGGATCGCAACATTAAAAATTCCTTTAATCGTGGGTGAATCCCAAACAAGGTCGCCGGTAGTTTCGTCAACATAAAAATCGTTATCGTAAGGGGGCAGCGAATAATCGGCAATTTCGGCTCCTCCCGATTCTAAGCAGGTTGTTAATTTATACGATAAACTATCGCCATCGGGGTCCCATGCCCCGGGGTTGTGGATAAAAACTTGATTAAGTGCTGCTTTGTCGATGGGGTAGTTTAGCAATAGCGGCGTGTTATTGCTTTCGAACGAAGAGCTGATTTTTAATACGGTTTTAATAGCGAAAACAACATTTACCGAATTGGGGATATTGCCCACGCCAAAATTCCGGTTTGGGTCTTCAACAATTATTTCGTAAGTACCCGCACCGGGATATTTATGTGTGGCGGTGTAAATATTCATTTTGTATGAATCATCGGGCAAAATTGTTTCTTCAATACGATAGGCAATTGATGTTTCATTATCGCCCCACGATACGTCAAGGTAATCCCTGTCGGCCAGGCTTTTGGTGTAAGTAAAAGTGGTTATGGTAATTTTGTATTTATAACCCGAAATATGCTGATAGGTAATTTCGCCGGCACGGTTGTGGGTAGCCAGCATTATTAGTGGATTTATCAGAAATAATAATATAAGTAGTGCCTGCACGAAAACTCCTGTTTTTAAAAGTCTCTGATAAGAAAGCGTCAAGAACAAGGCTTGTG
>JAYENH010000651.1:0-2244 GCA_034721995.1 Bacteroidota bacterium | reverse complement strand
TGTACTTATACCTTAATCGAATACCACTTCCTTCGCGAACTACCCCCATCAATAGGTTCAGCATAAGATAAGCTGTTTCTTCGCTAATTACAATTTCAACTTTAGGGTTGAAGGTAGAAATAACATTGCCGTGTTTGTCTTCGATTTTTGTTACAAACATGGGTTCGATATATTCTCCCTTGTTGGCAAAAACATTAAATGCCCCAAGCATTTCGTATAAAGAAATTTCGGGGGTGCCGAGAATCATCGATGGAACAGGTTCTATTTTGCTTTTTACTCCTGCTTTTCTCATCGTTTTTATAAAAATATTAGGATTGAACTGTTTCATCAACCAGGCCGAAACATAATTATTTGAATTTGCCAGGCCCCATTTCAATGTAACCAGTTTTCCAATATAATCTCTATGACCCACAGTGGCCGGTGTCCAGGTTGTGCCATCGGGCAAGGTAAAAGTTGTGGGGATACAGTTAACCTTGTAGCAGGGCGAATATCCTTCCTGCATGGCAATAGTGTAAAGAAATGGTTTTATTGTTGAACCAACCTGGCGCTTGCCAACCTTTACGTGGTCGTATTTAAAATGCCGATAGTCGATACCCCCGACATAAGCTTTTACATGCCCCGTTTGCGGGTTCATCGACATAAATCCGGCCTGAAGAAAATGCAGGTAATAATTTATAGAGTCCATTGGGGTCATTACCGTGTCGATATCACCCTGCCACGAAAAAACTTTCATTTCAAAAGGAGTGTCGAAACGTTTATCAATACTATCTTTTGGAAGGCCATTTTTTTTATGGACCCGGTAGCGTTCGCTTCTTCGTTTTAATTGTTGCATTATTCTTTCTGAAGCTTCGTTTTCAAGATCATCAGAAAATGGAGGATAATTTAATTTTTGAAGCTCCTCATAAATAGCATCCTGAAGATATAATCCCAAATGTTCGGCTACGGCTTCTTCTGCATATTTTTGCATGCGCGAGTCGATGGTGGTATAAATTTTCAGGCCATCTTTATAAAGATCATAATTTGTGCTGTCGGCTTTTATGTTTTTTTTGCACCAGCCAAACAAAGGGTTTTCTATCCATTCTGTCGAATCTTCGCGAAACATAGTTGCCGACCAATAGTTTCGCCTGTCGGGTTTGCTGTGGTTTAGGGTTACCCTCAGATATTCGCGGAAATATGTTGCCTGCCCGTATTTGTGATCAACCTTTTGGTAATTCAGTTCCATAGGTAAATTGCGGAGCGAATCAAATTCGTTTTGTTCGATGTATTCATATTTAAGCATTTGCGAAAGCACAACATTTCGGCGGTGCAGGGTTGTGTCGTGCCTGCGGAGGGGATTGAACAGCGACGGGTTTTTTGCCATCCCGACCAACATTGCTGCTTCCTGGATTTTTAATGAATCGGGGCTTTGGTTAAAATACACTTTCGACGATGATTTTATCCCAACAGCATGGTTCAGGAAATCGAACTTATTGAAATACATTGTAATAATTTCACTTTTTGTATAGCTCCGTTCAAGTTTAACGGCAATTACCCATTCGCGCAATTTCCGGATTAGAAATTCAATTTTAAACCTAAAGTTTTCGCGCGGGAAAAGCATTTTTGCCAACTGCTGACTAATGGTACTTCCACCACCTTTGTTTTTTCCTGTAAATACCCCGGCAGTAACTCTTCCCAATGCCCTTATGTCGATACCCGAATGATTTTTAAAACGTATATCTTCAGTGGCAATCAGGGCATCAATTAGATAAGGCGATATTTCTTTGTATTTTACCCTTGTCCTGTTCTCGCGAAAATACGTACCCATAACTACCCCGTCCGAAGAAACAATTTCGGTTGCCAAACTGCTTTTAGGATTTTCCAATTCCTCGAAACTTGGCATAAAACCGAGTTTGCCGTAAGAAATTAAAGTAAATATTATGATGATAGTAATAATTGGAAAAGCAAAAAGCAGCCAAAACCAAAGCAAATATTTTTTCCGCTTTTTTACTGTTTCGATTGTCTCGCTTTGTTTGTTTTCCTCCTGATTATCATTTGTGGAATATTCAGGATCAATATTTATATTATCATTTTCAGGATCGTTGCTCATATCTTCTAAAATTGTTGATGCAAAAATAAGAACTAAAGTAATAGGACGTACGACAAATTTTCCCTATTCCCTATTTCCCTATTATTTTGATAGTTACCCGATAATTGAACATGGAGTACCGGAGTGATGGAGTATTGGGGAGTAGAATAAAATACAAT
>JAYENH010000650.1:0-9848 GCA_034721995.1 Bacteroidota bacterium | reverse complement strand
ATATAAGATGAACTAAAGGATAGAACAAAGAAATTTGCACATAGGAGTGTAAAGGTGGCAACAATTTTATAATTGATGAAGAAATGATGAGAGAAGAATTGGTGAAATCATTATTAAAAGAAGCAGGTGAACTTACTACTATTTTTATTTCATCAAGAAAAACAGCAAACAAAAATAATTGATAATTGATGATTGACGATAGACGAACCACAAATCATCAATCGTAAATCATAAATCATAAATTGAATATGGTAAATTTAAAAGATATTCTCAGTCCGTTTACAGCATGGAAAAATGTTGTGTTGGAACCTGTTACAATAAAAGACCCAATTAATGATCGTCCCGGAGCAGAACGATACCGTGGATTTCATAAAAATATAATTGACGAATGTATTGGTTGCGGTACCTGTGAAGACATCTGTGAGAACGAAGCTATCGACCTTGTTCCGGTCGAAGGTATCGAGACCAAAGACGGGGATAGTGGCCTGCGACCAAAAATTGATTATGGGCGTTGCTGTTGGTGTGCATTATGTGTAGATGTATGTACGACAAATTCTTTAACATTATCGAACGAATATACCTGGATAGATACCGACCCCGATAATTTTAGGTTTATTCCGGGTATCGATAAAAAATCCTGGGACAAAGAAGAAAAAGGATGGAAGAAACCCGAGCCAAATTACGAATTATATGGTAAAAAACGGGTGGAGATGGAAGAACTTCATGCCGAAGACCGTGACCATTCATTTATCGAATTCGTTAAAGGGTATTCGAAACAGCAAGCTCAGGAAGAAGCTGACCGTTGTGTAGAATGTGGAATTTGTACGGCAACATGTCCTGCTCACATGGGGATTCCTGAATACATCAGGGCAGTTAGAAACGACGATATGGAAGAAGGATTACGTGTGTTATATGAAACCAATCCTCTGCCTGAAATTTGTGGTAGGATTTGTACACATAGATGCGAATCGGTCTGTTCGGTTGGTCATAACGGAGACCCACTTTCAATCCGTTGGTTGAAACGCTATATTGCAGATCAGGTTGAATCGAAAGATTACAAGAAAATACTGGAAACAGAAAAACTAACTGGAAACGGAAAAAAAGTTGCTATGATTGGAGCCGGCCCCGCCAGCTTGTCAGCAGCATATTACCTTTCGCTAATGGGGTACGCTTGTACCATTTACGAAAAATTGCCCGAAGCCGGTGGTATGATGCGTTACGGTATCCCCGAATATCGTTTACCATACGACCAGATTGACAAAGACGTAGACTATATAGTTTCGCTTGGTGTTGAAATTAAGTACAATGTAAATATTGGTACCGATATTACTATCGACCAGCTTGAAAAGGATTATGATGCGGTATTTGCCGGGACAGGTTTGCATTTGGGAAGAAGTACCCGCGTGGAAGGTACCGATCACAAACATGTTTACCAATCGATTGAACTGTTACGAAAAATTACACTTGGCGAAGAAATCCATGTAGCCGAAAACATTGTAGTTATTGGTGGTGGTAATGTGGCAATGGATATTACCCGCTCCCTGGCAAGGATGCAAAAAATTAAATATGGTAAAGTTCAAACTCTCGCTACTTGTCTTGAAACAGAAGAAACCATGCCTGCCGACCGCGAAGAGGTTGTTGAAGCCCGCGAAGAAGCAGCAATTATAGATCCGGGATGGGCACCTCAATCAATCGAAATTGTTGATGGCAAGCTGAAAGGTCTGCACGTTACCCAATGTTTATCGCTGTTCGATTCTGAAGGCAAATTCAACCCTCAATGTAACCTTGACAATAAGAAGTTCTTTGAAGCCGATATGATTGTTGAATCTATTGGACAAGGAATGGATCTGGGATACATTAGCGAAAATATTAAAGACAAACTGGAAATGGGGCCACGAGGCAGGATTCAGGTAAACGAATATTTCCAAACCAGTGTTAAATGGCTTTTCCTCGGTGGTGATATTATCCAGGGACCTGATGTTATTCACGGTATTGCCAATGGTCATAAGGCTGCGCGAGGTATCGACAAATTTTTAAATGGCGATTTTTGATTGATTATTTTTGATTGAAGATTGACGATTTATAATTGATGAGTGATTATTGATTAATAATATATTCGAATGAAGAATATTGGAGCGAAACGGATATCATGATAACAAAGCGTATCTGGAAAGAATTGTGAATTAAAAGCCCTGAAAGGGCGTAAGCTAATAGCATAGGGTGAAACCCTATGTTAGCAAATACGAATATAAAAAGCCCTGAAAGGGCGTAATAATTTTGAGAAAGTTAAATTTGAAATATTACTTCGAGAAATTAAAGTAACTGAAATATAAAAGTCTAACAATATGGATATTTCGACAACATACATGGGCTTAAAGCTGAAAAGCCCGATTATTGTGGGAAGCTCGGCCCTTACCGAGAATATTAAAAACTCGCTAGCGTACCAGAAAGCCGGAGCCGGAGCCATTGTTTTAAAATCATTGTTCGAAGAACAAATATTGCACGACGTGGACGAACAACGCCTGAACAATATGTATGGTTCGTTCAGCGATTCGGAGAATTATGCTATGTACTTTAGTAAGAAACATAACCTTACGCAGTACATAAATCTAATAAAGAAGAACAAAGAAGCTCTTGACATTCCGGTTATTGCAAGTATTAATTGTGTATCGGCCGATGAATGGATATCGTATGCAAAAATGATTGAGGAAGCCGGTGCCGATGCCTTAGAAGTGAATTTGTTTTTGTTGCCTGCCGATATCGATCAAAGAGGCGAAGAAAAAGAACAAATCTATTTCGATATAATTGAGAAGATAAGTAATACTGTAAACATTCCATTTTCTTTAAAAATCAGTTATTACTTCTCTGGTCTTGCCAATTTTATTAAACGAATATCAGAAACTAAAGCATCATCGGTCGTATTGTTCAACAAGTTTTATAGTCCTGATGTTGATATCGACAGCGAAAAAATAATTTCAGGGAACATTTTGAGTTGCAAAGAACTCAACACCATGACCCTCCGTTGGATTGGTATATTGTACGACAAACTAAATATTGAATTTACGGCATCGCGTGGTATTTTCGATGGAGAAACAGTAATCAAAAACCTGCTTGTCGGGGCACAGGTAACACAAGTTGTATCGGCCATATACAAAGACGGACCACAGGTAATCGAAGGCATGGTACACACGCTAAAAGACTGGATGTTCAAACACCATTACGAAACAATCGACCAGTTTAGGGGCAATGCCAGCCAGAAAAACATAAAACAACCCGTATTGTTCGAGCGCACCCAGTTTATGAAGTATTTCTCGGACGCAGGGTATTAAGAATACATATTTATCCGAAGCCTTGAAGTCATCCGATGAATATTATATGCTTTTGCAATTAGCGAGGGCTTCGCTCAAAGCGAAACCCTCGCTTATCATAAAAAAAGCAAGCAAGTTGTTCTGTACCCAGAACTTGTGATTTCTAATACTGCAATATTCCATTTTAACTGTACTGTGGCCAACGAAAAAAGTCAGGATATTGGCAATATGGGCAATTGGATGCAGCCAACAAGAGATTCTTGCTTTTTGATTGAAGAAAAAAAGACAAAATCAAACTCAGGCCATAGAGCTTTAAACTCTTTACCTTGCAGCGACGCAACCAAAAACATGATATTCGACATGTTTTTAAACATATATAAATCATTATAGAAAGAGTTATTAGTAAAGAATAATGTCACCTGATATTTTAAAATACACTACAAAATAAGCAGATATTGCAATGCTTCACTCTCTATCTTTCAATTTATTAGTTGCAAGAACTGTATTGCCTGCCCACTCATATTTTAATTGTAATTATTAGGATTTAAAAAACATACATATTTTATTATGCAGATATATACATTTGTCTATATATAAATATTCTACTGTTTAGATAAATTCTTAAATCAAAATATTCTACTTTTGTTTTTTTTTAAATCAAACGTTTAACATGTCGAAAACTATAAAGATCAGGAAAGGTTTAGATATAAAGCTAAAAGGCAAAGCCGAAAAGACCCTGCAAACTGTTGAGCAATCTGATTTTTACGCTATTAAGCCACCCGATTTCCCTGGTATCACTCCAAAGATGGATGTAAAAGCCGGGTACGAAGTAAAAGCCGGAAGCCCTTTGTTCCACGACAAGTACAACGAGGACACTTTCTTTACTTCACCTGTGAGCGGAAAAATACATTCCATCAACAGGGGCGAGCGTAGGCGGATTCTTGAAGTAGTTATAGAGCCTGACGGAAAACAGGAATATGAAGATTTTGGCGCAGCGGATCCCTTATCTTTATCGAGCGAGCAGATAAAAGAAAAGCTCTTAAAAAGTGGAATTTGGCCATTTATCCGACAACGGCCTTATGGCATAATTGCTAATCCTACCGATTCTCCAAAATCAATCTATATTTCGGGTTTTGATTCTGCCCCCCTTGGACCGGATATGGATTTCATCCTTCAAAATAAGCTAGCTGAATTTCAGAAGGGAATTGATGCCCTTGCTAAACTTACCGATGGAAAAATCTATCTAAACCTTTCTGCTGAAAGCAATGCCAGTCCTTTGAAAAATGTTAAAGGAGTTGTTCAAACAGGTTTTGAAGGCCCACACCCCATAGGGAATGTTGGTATCCAAATTCATCATATCGAGCCAATCAACAAAGGAGAAATTGTTTGGTACATTAACCCACAAGATGTGGTTTTTGTTGGCAGGCTATTCGAAACCGGGCATTACAACATGGAACGGATTGTTGCTTTGGCCGGATCGGAAGTTAAAAAGCCACAGTACTATCGTACAATGATGGGTGCATCGATCCGGCAAATGATAGAAGATAATGTTAATGATGGCGACCTTCGTTATATTTCGGGCAATGTGTTGTCGGGATCGAAAATAGAAAAATACGGGTATATTGGATTTTACGATTCGCTTGTTTCTGTAATTCCCGAAGGCAATTTCTTCGAAATGCTTGGATGGGCACTACCCGGTATTGGAAAATATTCTACATCAAAAAGTTTCTTTTCGTGGTTGACCCCAAATAAAGAATTTAAGTTAGATACTAATTTCCACGGTGGCGTAAGGGCATTTGTAATGACAAACGAATACGATAAAGTATTCCCTATGGACATTCTCCCCGTTCAACTCCTTAAATCTATATTGGTCGAAGACATCGACAAAATGGAGCAACTCGGAATTTACGAAGTAATAGAAGAAGATATGGCTCTCTGCGAATTTGTTTGTACCTCGAAAATTGGAGTACAGTCGATTTTAAGGGACGGACTTGATTTAATGATAAAAGAACTTGAATAAATAAGCGCATAGCTATTTTCAATTTCAAAACGATTTCCAAATGGATGGACTAAGAAAAATTGTTGATAAAATAAAACCAAATTTCGAAGAGGGAGGGAAGTTCGCAAAACTTCATTCAACATTCGAAGCATTTGAAACTTTTTTGTTTGTTTCTGATAAGGTTACGTGTAAAGGCTCGCACATTCGTGACAACATGGATATGAAGCGTGCAATGAGCATTGTTGTAATTGCCGTAATCCCAACCTTGTTATTTGGTATGTGGAACACCGGTTATCAACATGCATTATCAACCGGATCGGAATATTCACTAATGGAAAGTTTCTGGTTTGGTTTCCTAAAAATCCTACCTATTATTATAGTGTCGTATGTGGTAGGTTTAGGTGTTGAATTTATGTTTGCCCAAATAAGAAAGCACGAGGTAAACGAAGGGTTTTTGGTTTCGGGTATGTTAATCCCATTAATTGTTCCAGTCGATGTTCCTTTATGGATGGTGGCAGTAGCAACAGTTTTTGCAGTTGTAATTGGTAAAGAAGTATTTGGAGGTACCGGAATGAATATCCTGAATCCGGCACTCACCGCCAGGGCCTTCCTTTTCTTTGCATATCCCTCGCACATGTCGGGCGAAAAGGTGTGGATTAATGGACTTGCAGAAGGCGAAGGTGTTGTTGATGGATTTTCGGGAGCGACCCCACTTGCCGACGCAGCCGCGGGGAACACGGGCAATTTGCCAAGTGTGGCAGAAATGTTTATTGGGAATATTTCCGGCTCCATAGGTGAAACTTCGACGCTGGCCATTTTAATAGGTGCCGTAATTCTGTTGTATACAGGCATGGCAAGCTGGAAGATTATGTTATCCTTTTTTGTCGGAGGTCTTGCAATGGGATTAATCCTTAATGGTTTTGCTACTGATACCAATCCATATATGGGCTTACCTGCATATCAACATTTGTTGTTAGGTGGTTTTGCTTTTGGTGGTGTTTTTATGGCTACCGATCCGGTTACTGCCGCACAAACCGAGCGGGGCAAATGGATATATGGTTTCTTAGGCGGCTTTATAGCCATTTTGGTAAGGGTAATTAACCCTGCATATCCCGAAGGGGTTATGCTTGCCATTTTATTAATGAATGTTTTTGCACCATTGATTGATTTCTATGTTGTGCAGGGTAATATTAAGCGAAGGTTAAAACGGATAAAAACCCTTGCTTAACAATAATTAAAACGAAGTTGTTATTCTACAATACTAGATTATGAACACACAAGGTAATTTATACACATTTATGTATGCCGGTGCAATGGTAGTAGTTGTTGCAGCTATCCTGTCGTTTACCGCTGTCAAACTTCAACCCATTCAGGAAAAAAATATCAGGATAGAAAAAATCCAAAGTATACTTAGCTCAGTGGGTATTGAAAGTACAGTTGACAATGCTGAAGGTTTTTATGATGAATACATTACAGAAGATTTTATCGTAAATTCAAGTGGTGAAAAAATCGAAGGCAAAAAAGGCTTTAATATTAAGTTAAAACCCGAAGTTGATTTAATGTTCGAATTAAAAAAACTTAGAAGCGGGTTAAAAAAACTTGTAGGGGCTGAAAAAGGCGAAGCAGAGGCCAGGATTGCAGAAATACAAAATGAACGTAATCTCCCGGTTTATACATGCAGAAAAGGAGATAGCGAATATGCAATTATCCCTGTCCGTGGGAAGGGATTGTGGGGGCCGCTTTGGGGCTATGTTTCGCTTAATAAGGACTACAACACGATCTTTGGTGTTGTTTTCGACCATAAAGGAGAAACCCCGGGTTTAGGTTCCGACATTAATAAAGACTGGTTTCAGGATCCTTTTAAAGGAAAGAAACTATTTGATAAAAATGGTAGTTTCAAAGGCATTACAGTTTATAAAGGAGGAAAAGGTTCTGCAGCAAATGCCGGTGACCTTATCCACGGGGTAGATGCCATTTCGGGTGGTACTATAACCAGCAAAGGCTTGGAAGATATGTTGTTCGATTGCCTGAGTGCTTATGAACCTTACCTGAAAAAGCAAATCGAAAATAAATAGGAATAATAATAAAATTAAATTTAGGATATGAGCCTGTTTTCATCGAATGATTTAAAATTATTGACAAACCCGCTAAATGTGGAAAACCCGATAACCGTTCAGGTATTGGGAATTTGTTCAGCACTGGCGGTTACAGTTAAGCTCCAGCCGGCTTTTGTGTTGGCTATGTCGGTTGTGGCTGTATTGGCTTTCGCAAATGTAATTATCTCATTGCTGCGGAACACAATCCCAAACCGTATCAGGATTATTGTACAACTGGTTGTAATTGCTTTTCTGGTAATTTTAGTCGATCAGATACTTAAAGCCTTTATGTACGATATTAGCAAACAGTTGTCGGTATTTGTCGGTCTTATTATTACAAACTGTATTATCATGGGGCGGCTCGAGGCTTTTGCTCTTGGTAACAAACCCTGGCCATCGTTCCTTGATGGTGTTGGTAATGCTGCCGGATATGGAGTAGTTCTGTTGATTGTGGCATTCTTGCGCGAATTGCTTGGTTCGGGCACTGTTTGGGAATATCCGGTATTCGAAAAAATTGGATTATATAGTATTGGTTATGAAAACAACGGACTGATGATATTGCCACCTATGGCATTGATTGTTGTGGGAATTATTATTTGGGTGCAACGTAGCCGTACCCGTGAATTAATTGAAGACTAAATAGAAATCACAGATATGGAAGAGTTATTAAATATTTTCGTAAAATCGATTTTTATTGATAATATGATCTTTGCTTACTTCCTGGGTATGTGTTCATACCTCGCAGTATCAAAGACAGTAGAAACCTCTACAGGATTGGGGATCGCAGTAATATTTGTATTGGGTATCACCATTCCGGTAAATTACCTGCTCGAAAACTTTATACTGAAAAAAGGAGCTTTAAACTGGTTGCTTGGCGACGCAGCGGCAAATGTCGACCTCAGTTTCCTTAGCTTTATAATGTTTATTGCAGTAATTGCGTCAATGGTGCAGTTGGTTGAGATGATTGTCGAAAAAGTGTCCCCCGGTTTATATGCCGCTTTGGGAATTTTTCTCCCCTTGATTGCTGTTAACTGTGCCATTCTTGGAGGTGCATTGTTTATGCAGGAAAGAGAATATAATTCAATTGCCGAAGCTTCGGTATTTGGATTGGGTTCTGGTGTTGGTTGGTTTCTAGCAGTAGTCGGTATTGCTGCCATCCGCGAAAAAATTCAATACTCGAACGTTCCTGCCCCATTACGTGGCCTGGGTATTACCTTTATAGCTACAGGCTTAATGGGTATAGCGTTTATGAGTTTCATGGGAATTAAATTATAATAAATTAAGTTTCGCAAAATATTATAGATATGGTATTTTTAGATGCAAGCGCAAGTGTTTCAACAGTAATGATTATCAGTATTGTTGCATTCCTGATAACCATTTTGGCATTAGTGGCTATGCTGCTTTATGCAAAGGCAAAGCTACTTCCTTCGGGCGAAGTTAAATTAACAGTTAACGACGAAAGGGAATATGTTATCCAACCGGGAACAACCGTCCTTAATGCTTTATCAGAAAACAAAATTTTTCTGCCATCGGCTTGTGGTGGCATGGGCACCTGTGGTATGTGTACTTGCCAGGTAGTTGAAGGTGGTGGTACAATACTTCCAACCGAGAAAGGTTTCTTTACACGCAAAGAGCAAATGAACCAATGGCGTTTAGGTTGCCAGGTGAAAATCAAGGAGGATATGAAAATCAATATCCACAAAGAAATACTGGGTATCAAGAAATGGGAGTGCGAGGTGGTATCGAACAACGGTTTGGCTACTTTTATCAAGGAGTTTGTTGTTAAACTTCCCGAAGGCGAAACTATGGATTTCAAATCGGGTGGATATATCCAGATTGATGTACCTAAACTTGATGTTGATTTTCAAGATATAGATATAGAAGATGAATATCGCGATGAGTGGGAAAAGTTCAACATGTTCGATTTGAAAATGAAGAACCCCGAGCCTACCTACCGTGCATATTCAATGGCTTCGCACCCTGCCGAAAACACTATTGTAATGCTGAACATCCGTATTGCCACACCCCCCTGGGACAGGGCAAAAGGTGGTTTCATGAGTGTGAACCCGGGGATTTGTTCTTCATTTATTTTCTCGCGCAAGCCGGGTGATAAAGTAATGATTTCGGGACCTTATGGCGAATTCTTCATAAAAGAAACCGAAAACGAAATGATGTTTATTGGCGGAGGTGCGGGAATGGCTCCAATGCGTTCGCATATATTCCATTTATACAATACCCTGAAAACCGGTCGAAAAGCTACTTTCTGGTATGGTGCCCGCTCGAAACGTGAAATTTTCTACGAAGAGCATTTCAGGCTTATCGAAAAAGAATTTCCAAATTTCAAATTCTATATAGCACTTTCCGAACCACAGGAAGAAGATAAATGGACAGGGCGCACAGGATTTATCCACCAGGTAATTATGGACGAATACCTAAGCAAACACG
>JAYENH010000649.1:0-9893 GCA_034721995.1 Bacteroidota bacterium | reverse complement strand
GGAAATAAAAAACCCTGTGCAATTCTTTTTCAGGATTCATGAAGAATCTTTCACTTTTAATAAAGAGGAATCTTTCTAATGGAAAATATTTCAACCATTCAGTGATTTGTGAATAATACTTCCCCCTGGATAAGTACGAAAACCGTTGATGTATTTTACTGCAATATTTTGGGTCGTTATTAATTTTATTTTGTTCTTTTTCCAATCTGATTGGTTCAGCAACTATAGCATCTTCAAAAGTTAGTAAAGGTTCGTTGTTTCGATTTTTTTCCATAACAAAATGCGAATATGCCCTGTCAGTTGAATTTCTGAGCATCACTATCAATTTTGTGTTCGGACAGTGTTTGAAAATTCTTTCTTTTACGTGGGGGTGAAAAAGGTAATAGGGTGTTGCTTCACCGCTTATTTTTCCGGAATTATCAGGAAATTGTGATTTATACCATTCGATACCTTTATCATATTTATTGTCAAAATAATGGATTTCCTTCTCTTCTGGCAAGTCAATTTCAGAATGTTGTTTCAGGTAAGCAAACAGTGAGGTGGTTCCGCATTTTTGAGCACCAATAATTATAAAATCCGGTAATGAATGCATAGTATTTTTTTTTCTCTTGTGGGATTTCGTGTTTTTGTGCTTTTGTGGTTGGCATTTTTTTTACCACTAAAACACGAAAGCACTAAATTATCACTGAAGTATTATTATTTTTTTTCCTTAGCAATTCTTTTGCGGTTTTATACAAATCCAGATCGAATTGGTTTTTTGCTATAACCTCGTCTGCCAAATCACCTAATTTGTCTAAAATAGTTATTGCTCTGGCTTCGTAGTCGGTGTCGGAATATGACTGATGAACATTTTGGGGCTTATAAGAAAGGTCAAGGCCGAATCCTAAATCCTTGAAATATATATCGAAAAGATTCATGCTCTCGTCATATAAATCGACAATGCCAACAAACTTGTTTCTTTTCAATTCATCAACAGCTAATTTGAAATGTTGGTTTGTGAGTGGGTTTGTAGCTTTAACACCTGCCATATAGCGGGTTTGAAAATTACGGATAGTATAGGGGACATCACCACGCATTCGCCAGGCAACATATTCACGAAAGTTCATCTTTTTTGCCATTACAGCACCGAGAGAATTGGATTGTTGTATTCTTTCGAAGTTGTAAACCGAGCTAATTCGTTCGATGGGATGGCGTAAAAACATTACAGGTATCAAATCGAAATTGCTGTGCCTTGACAGTTGAAACCAAATATGATGGCTGGAAAGTGCTTTAATTTCAGGGTGATCATTGAGATAGTTGATTAGATATTTTTCACCTTCTTTGCGCATGGGCATATCATCGCGATGATCGCAAAAAGCTTCTCCAAAATTATTTTTCAGGATTGAATCGAATGTTGTTCCTGCATTTTTAAACAGGTGCCTGTGAATGATTACGGTACGTTTTTTCAAGTTTGTTCTGATTTTGAATTCCCTAATTCTTTTGATAATACTGAAAATACAGTGTCGAGCAAATCTAAGTCAACTGATGTGGTACCGGCAGATTCGGGATACATCGAAAAGTCTTCGGAGAATAATCTTTCACGTCCAAACCATTCCCGGGCAAGCTTTTGGTTATCCTGAACAAATTGTTTGTAGAAATCAATAGCCTCATTTCGCAGGGGCTTATTTCCCTGACCTGGGTATTTATCAGTTATTTGCTCCAAAAGTTTATGCCTGGTTTTTCGATGTACAGCATAGAGTGGACTATTTAAATTTTTAGGAAAATATTGGTTGAATACCTGCACAACATCCTGTGCAGTTTTTGAATGTGAAATATTTTTATTTTCGGGTAATGTATAATCCAAATGTTCGGGTATGCCTGAATGGTTAATAAAATCGCTCAGGAGCTTACTATTATAAAAATCCGGGGTTTCGAATATTCGCGGGCAGATGTTTTCTTTTCCGAAAACCGAGCTCCAGTTCTCAAGCAGTTTCCTGTAATTGTAATAAATTGGACGATGGCTTATAGCAGGTAAAATTTCGTCTGTTACATTTCCGGTTCTACATATAGTATTATATAAACTTGTTGATAACAAATCCTGTCGGCGTAGATAAATAATGATTTTTATTTCATCAAACCAATTTTGCAAAATGTCTTTCAGGGTTTGAATCCCCTCTATTTTGTTTAGAAGTTTACTAAAATGCTCGGAAGATATCAATACTGTTTGGATGTTTTGATTTAATTGCTGCAATTCTGCATCAAAAGATTTCAACAATTCATTTTTCCATTTTTTCCGGGCAGCAGATTCGTCAAAATTTTTCATGCGAAAAAAATCATTCGTTCGGTCCGAAGCCATGCACAATACTGCTAATGGACGATGATTGCAATTACCTATGGATTTTGGAAAGCAAAAACCACTGCCGGCAAGTAATTCCCGATTGATTTGTAAAAATTCCTGAATGGTGGTTGTGCCGGTTTTTTCGGTACCAATGTGCAAAACAACCGAGAACTTCCTTTGTAGTGTAGGTGGTTTTTTAAGACAGGATATTATATTTTTTATTAAACTCATGAAATAATTCTATATGTGCATTTTTGTTAACATAGTCGAATTCCTGTGGCGATAGTTTTCCTTTTTTCGATTTCTTTTTTGGAGCTTTGGCACGTGCAATAGCTAAAGTGTTTTCAACATTTTGATCCATTTTGATCCCAAACAGATCGAAAATTCTATTTATGGGTTTTTGTGTAAACAACAAATCCTCGTAATTCAGGCAGATAATGTTTTCTCCTAATTCGATATATTTCAATGTATCTTTTAACGAGTTGTTCCACCGGTCAACGGCTTTCAAATAATTTTTATCCGGTTTCCATCGGCCACCCCTTCTTACCTTATCGTTCCAGGATTCGGCCACATCATAAATATTTCGATATATATAAACATAAGAGAAGTTTCCAAAAGCATTCTTCATTAACTTATAAATCCTTTCGAATGGAGGATACTTAACACCAAAAATCAATGCCTCATCCCATTTCTCAGGAATGTTGTGATGATGTTGGAATTTTTTAAAATCATTGTAAAAAGTATCACCTTCCCGGATATTGATAAACCTTTCTTTTTCGAAGTGGCTTTGTGTTAGCGAAAAGAAGTTTTTTTTCATAATTTTATTATATCGCTCCAAACCTAAAACAATTTGTGTATGCGAACCCAAAATTTGGGTTAATACCGATGTACCCGATCTGCCACAGCCTCCAATAAATAAGTACTTTTTATCTATCATTGTTCTCCTAAGTAAATGTTGAGTATTCTTAGTCGCATTATTTAGTAAAGCAGTTTTATAAATCTATCCATTTTATCGGACCAATTATCATATCCCGACAGGTAATTTTTTTTATATACTTCCATAATATATTGTGCCAATGCGCCTTTCAGATGCCTACGGTCTTTATTCCAGATAATCTGCTGATTTGAAAGCATCGCGATTTCATAACCTGGGAAATAGTGGACATTGCTGTGGATATTTGCCCAGGCATCAGCAACAGTCCTTAATGTAGATTTTGTTGTCATATTGGCAATAATAACATCTTTATTGGTAAAAGTTGTTTGCATCGGAACCGGTGAAACTGTAATTACTATATCTAACCCATCACAGTGTTTATTTAATAATTTGAATATCTTTTCCAGGATTGAAAAGTTTTCTTCATAATTTAGTATCCGAAGTTCAAACCTTCCGGGGAATTTATTTAGGATTATTGGATGAGGTGTCATATTCAAATATACTCCATTTTCTGTATCATACCATGTTTCTGTCAAGCCTAATGTAATTGTTAATAGTCTACAATCCTTTATCTTTAAAAACAGGGTTCTAAGATTTTTCCGCTTTTCAAGTGTTCTTTCAAAATCAGAAGGAACTAAAGTGTGGTTTGTATGCAGGTCAACAAATACATTGTCAGTCATTTCAACAAAATATTTGCCATCTAAATTTAGATTTTCAAAAGCCCAAAGCAACTCATAATAAATTGAGTAAACATTATATTTATTCATATAACCTTGTCTGGTCGATCCCTCTTTTAATAAAGGGTATTTATCAAATATATCAGTAATGCTTAATACTTCGATTTTATCTGCCGAAAGGGCATTCTCTAAACCGCGGGCAAAACAAGAACCTATTGTGAATACTTTGTCTGATCTTAAAAACTTAAATTCTGGAATAATAACCGGCTCATAAATATCATTCAGCAACCTGTTTGAAGCCAAGCTCGGATCAGGTTTGCCTGTGCTGCACCATTTATTATAATTATTCTGTTGATAATTCTTTATTGCCTCTTTTGACGATATTTGTTGCATCAATTTTTAAAATTAGAATAACACATTAGTTTGATAGAGTAAAAATAAATAAATTATTTGTGTACTTCAAATACTTCCTCCATTAATCTCCTTGCTGCTTCTTCGGTATAGTATTTTTTTATTAGTTCCTTTCCTCCTGCTGAATATTTCTCCCACATTTTTTCATTGGTGTAAATGAGTTTTGTTTTTTCTGCAAATTCCTGCACATTGTCTGTTATCAATGTGTAATTCTCAATTTCAGGTACTCCTTCGGCAGCAACGGTTGTAATTACTGTTGGTATTTGGTGATATAGCGACTCTAACAATTTGCCTTTTACGCCGGCCCCAAACCTAAGAGGTAATACTGCAACCCGGGATTTTTGGTAATACTCCAGCAATTTTTCATCCGAAACATAACCGGTTATTGTGATGGATTCATTTTGCAATTGCTTGATCTTATCTGTTGGGTTCGATCCTACAATATTCAAATTTATGTCGGGGATCATTTTTTTTATCAATGGGAAAATATCCTTACTAAACCATAAAGCTGCGTCAACATTTGGCGGATGACCGAAAAACCCTACATACAAAAGGTCTTTCCTTTCGTGAAACCCCGTTTTTATTTCCGGTATTTTATCGTAGAAAAACACCGGTATGGTTTTTACAATTTTCTCAGGAACAATTTCTTTAATAAAAGGGGCTTCGTAGCTCGAAAACGGAAAAATAATATCGACAGTTTTAAAAATTTTGGTTTCAATTATTTTGAATTTACTGCTTTCCTTTTTGTGATTTATATCTCCTGAAAACTCATATTTCCGCAGACTGCTGATAAACTGAAGATCGTGCCCCACATAAGCTATTTTTGCACTGCTGTATTTTTCTATAGTGTCGAGATATTTTGGTGCAATATGCATTCGGTGTGCAATAACGAAATCGAAATTATTACCATTTTCCCTTAACCATGCAAAAATGTTTTTTTGATAATAATCGCCGTAAAGCACCTCAACCCCCAATTCCTGTAAAACCTTTGTGTATGGCTGATGGCGGTAAAAATTGTCTCCTATAAAATGAACCTGAAAACCCATTTTTAAAAATAGTTTGATATAATTGAAAGTGCTTCGCGAGCCTGCATCCTGATCGAAATGTGGCACATAATGATCGATAACCAGGATGTGCATTTTTTGCAACGAACGATCGCGATGGAAAAACACATTTTTGCCATTGGGCGAAGCAATAACATTTAGGGTTTGCTCCCATTTTTGCAAAAATTTATATTGATTTTCGACCTGGTGTTTTTTTATTCCCTTCTGTTCACTTTTCCCATTTGAAAGCCCTTCGAAGTGTGATATCACGGAAAAAGGTTGATACATAACGTTGTAACCCAATTCACGCACCTTGAAAGCAAAATCCGTATCTTCGAAATATGCAGGTATGAATTTTTTATCAAAACCGCCAAGTTTTTGCCATAAGTCTTTTCTAACCATCAAACTGGCGCCCGACACATAATCAACCTCTTTCACATAATTGTATTCCGAATTTTCGGGATTGTCAAACTTCCCATAGTTCCATCCCGATGCATCGTCCCAGATAATACCTCCGGCTTCCTGAAGTTTTCCATCGGGATATACAAGTTTAGACCCAACTACTCCAATCTTTTCTGAACTTTCCATCAAATTAACAAGCGGCATTAACCACCCCGGATGCACAGAGGTGTCATTGTTAAGTAGATGGATATATTTTCCTTTTGCCTGAGCTGCAGCTTTATTGCATGAACGTAGAAAACCAATATTCTCATTGTTTCGAATAATATTGACACCTGTAAAAACTTGTTTTATCTCTATTGTTTTGTCAGTCGAGAAGTCATCAATAATAATTATTTCAAAATCTATATCAGTTGTATATCTTTTTATTGAATCAATACATCGGTAAGTTGAGGGAAATTGGTTGAATACCGGAATTATTATCGAAACCAGTGGATTATCTTCTTGTGGAAAACTAATAGGTTTTGCAGTGTCGATTTTATTATTGTCAATATAATTTGAATTTTGATTTGACATTGCTATATCTTCCTTCAGTCTTTTGCCCCTGATATACCACATAAGGCGGTATAAAAACCCTGATATGCCATCCCGCCTCATAATGCAATATCCAACTTTTATATCGTTAAAAAGTACAAATATTAAATATCCTGTTTTGCGTAATACTTTTTGCAGTATTCGAAGTGGCAGGGTAATTTTCCACGACAAGGAAGCCTTCAGTGTATTGTTTTCGTCGTAGAGCCATCTGCTTTTTTTCTCAATTGAAATAATTTTCGATTTTAGTTTGAAAATTTGGTCTTGATATTCTTCAGTCTCATTTTTATATTGTTCGTTTTTTAACACAAGTTCTGATGTTTTATCCATTAAATCATCTCTCTCATTTTCAAGGCTGGTAGTCTTTTCATTTAAAATGCGATTTTGTTTTTCCTTTTCGTTGTATTCTTTTCGGTTTTGTTGGAACCTGAAATTTAACGCAGGGATAATATTTTCGACATCTTTTCGATTAATTGAATTGATTTGAAGTTTTACTTCAATAGTTTTTATTTTGGTTGTTTCGGATAATTTAAAATAAAAATGAGGTTGATTATCTGCAAATAAATATTGATTATTCTGTGTAAATAAATAATTTCCGCTATCTGGCACTAAGCCTGAAGCAGAATTATTATTGTTTAAAACGACATTCTTTAAAGTTATTCTACAAGGCTTATCTCCAAAATAAATTTTAAATTCGTTTAGTTGCGGTTGTTCATCTTCAGTGCCAAACACAAACGAACATAACCCATCCGAATATTTAGTTTGAATAGTTTTTATATTCGTATTTTTTACTTCACCGATCCAAACCAGGCTAACATTAAATTTTTTATCCTTTTCGTTTTCATAGAGTGTTGTTAAATCAGAAACCAGAAAATTGCTTATATCATTCTTCTCTTTCGTATTAATTGTTTTACCTGAGTGTTGGTTCAAAAAGTCCAGCACATTTTCAATTACAGGTAAGAAAGTCGTTTGTTTCCTGATTTCCGCCTCATTAGTTTTATGGTGTTCGAGTTTTAAATCGATTGTTTGTGAGATATCTTTTTCTCCAAAAGAAAAGCCGGTACTGTTTTCTATTTGATTAAGGGTGTCTTTTGTTTTGTTTAAAAGCTGATTGTAAGAAATAATATGAACAGGCTGCTCCACACTTTTTAAAAATGAAACATTGTAAAAATGCCAAAGCAAAAGCCCGTTTTTAATAGTTTTCCCTGATCTTTTCTCAAGCGATTTTGCTACACTTAAAGGATCCCTGTAAATATGATAAAAACTCAAATTTGCATCAATCTTTTTAAAAACATGAAACCAGAATGGCATTAAAATACAAAAACGAGGGTCTTTGATTACAATATTATTCGATCTGCTAAATTTCTTTTGAAGTATTTCAAATGCTTTTGCTGAATATATCTGTTGTATTTCTTCCAGGAATATTTCTATTCTTCGTTCATCAAAATTTTCAATCTCATCCCATGTCAGGAACAATTGAGAAATAATTCTTTCATTCAAATTAAATATATCCCAATCTTCCCAATTACCGAGTAGATTATCTTCATTTGCAGGTATTAAGTTATTACCTGCATCAAAACCCAGATCGACAAAAAATTTTGTTAATGCACTGGTGCCGGAGCGGTGCATTCCTGAGACAATTATTAGTTTTTTGTCCATTATATTTTCGGTGTAATTAATTGATCTTGTGCATAATTTATTTAGTCCCTACATCAAAACGCCAATCTCGCCTGACTTTCAAGTTGAATATACCTTGTTCCTCATATCAAAGATTTTCGGAAAACATGTGTTTTCGTACAAGCACTATTTAATATTTAAGCACTATTAATTCATAACCTTACTTAATATGCTGAAAACAAAATTAATACGAAAATGAGAATGTGTTATCAAATTGAATCAGGTAATTCAGAATTAAGTCAATCATAAAGGCAATGAATAATCAAGGTTAAATAATGCTATAAGGAGGTCTTAAAAAAAAATGCTGCGTTGTAGATTTGTAAATCTCCAGGTAATCAGATGCTTAGTTTGGTCTGTTTATAAATAAACTTAAATTCCGATAATGCTTCGCCACATTAGTCCCATACTAATGAGCAATACATTCCTGAATTGTAGATGCAAATATAAGTTTTATGTGCAATCAAAAAAGATAATTAAATTCAATTGTGTGCATGAGAAATCGATATCAAATTTGGGCAAAATGTAAACTGAGAAATAAGAAATGCCAAATTATTATGGTTAAAACAAATGAAGCCTGAATTTCGAAAGTTTTAAAAAATAATTCTTCTACTTCAAAATACTCAGCTATTTTTGTACTTTTGAATTTGAAACCGTTCATCAGCAAAAATGAAAAAAATAATACCGTGGATAATAGTTATGTCGATTATAGGTGGCCTGTCGTGGGTTTCGTATCATTATTTTATGACACAACAGAGTTTTGAGCAAAATGCCGCTTATAATTGCGTTCCCGAAAACTCACCTTTCGTTTTTGAAATAAAAAACTTACACGAATTAACAACTATTACGGGGTACAGAAACAAAATACACGAAGCCCTGAAAGCAATTTCTTCGTATAACTTGTTTACAGATAAATTATTCAAACTCGACACTGCTTTGTTTACCGATCAGTTGGTAAAAACATTTTTCGATGAACAGCCGGTTTTGATAACAGCCGGGATAACAGGTAAGAATAAATTCGATTTTCTGTATCTGATTGGTTTTTCGAAACAAGAATATATGGATGCAGGAGTGAGTTTTATCAGAAATTATTTCGGTACTACTGATGGTTGGGAAGAAAGGGATTACGACAATAATCGGATTTTTTATTCCGGTAAAACCCAAAATCAAATATTCTATGCTACTGTTAATGGCACTTTAATAATTAGCCCCAACAATAAATTGGTCGAATCTGCTTTGCAGCAAAGCAACCGGCAAAGTTTGATTGTTACCGACCCGGAGTTTACAGAAATAATGCGAACTGCCGGAAAAAACGCTCTGGCAAATCTTTATATTAACCATGTGCAATTGCCCGGTTTCCTTTCGCTGTTTATAGATAAAAACTTTAGCAACACTTTTGGGAAACTCGATTCGTACTCAAGTTGGTCGGAATTTGACATTAGTATAAAAGACCAGGAGCTTTTTCTTAATGGCTTTTCACTTAGCAACAATATACAAAGTTACCTCCATGTTTTTAACGGGCAAAAGCCGGTTGCCATAAATGTAGTATCGGTTTTACCGGCCAACACGTCTACTTTTCTCGCAATGGGGATAAGCGATGTAGATGCATTCCGAAAAGGATACAGGAGTTTTCAGGGCTTTAATAATTTGTCGTCGCAATATTTAGATGAATTATCGGCATTAAAAGAAAAGTGCAAAATTGATATTGAAGATGAAATATATGGACTCATAGATCAGGAAATAGTCCTTGCTTTTACAAAAATAAACAGCAACGATCCTTTTAAAAATTCTTTCCTGATTATGAAAACCCACAGCCATAGCCAGGCATTAAATACTTTAACAGAAAT
>JAYENH010000648.1:0-2261 GCA_034721995.1 Bacteroidota bacterium | reverse complement strand
CACTGTAAAACTTTTTAAGTGCTTTTTTAGTTTCATCTTCAACAGCATTACAAGTAGCACACCTTCTGGTATTGTGAAAATAATAAACGGTAATTTCGCCCTTTTCGACCGAAGCTTTTTTTGAAGGATCGCAAGCTTTGCCTTTCGTGCTTCCTAAACATTTTGGATTTTTCTTGCACTGGCCATAAGAATTGGCCGCAATAAGGCCAAACAACAGTGTAAAGGTTAAGAGTACAATTTTTTTCATTTGATATAATTTTATTTGGTTAAAAACTCCTTTAATTCCTGCTCGCCCGGCACACGGCCTTTTACCACAACTTTTTCATTGATTACAACAGCAGGTGTCGAAATGATATTGTATTTCATTATTTCGATAATATCTTCCACTTTCGATAGTGTGGCATCAATATTATTTTCCTCTACAAGTTTCTCTGTTAAAGCGTAAAGTTTCTTACAATTCGGGCAACCAGGGCCAAGTATTTTTATTTCCATTTTTTAATTATTAATTGTTCGTAAAATTACGAACAAAGATAATAAAGTAATTGAGATGGAGTATTGGGAATATTAGAGTATGGGGATATTTTTCTCTTCCGCTTCTTTTTCGCAGACTTCGTTTTGCTTAACAGGGAACTCTGAACATCTAAATTTCAATTCACTTTGCTGCCAGAAACTACGCTCAAGCTTATAAGCCTGAACCTTTTAGTCTTTTAACCCTACTTGTCGAAGAATTTTTCAAAAGTTTTTTTTAGCTCCTCCCATTTTTCGTAATTTACGCAATATCTAATTTTGGGTGGATTTATTTCGCCCTGTATCAGGCCTACGTTCTTCAACTCTTTTAAATGTTGCGAGAGGGTAGATTTTGCAATTGGAAGGATTTCACTTAAATCGCCACTGTAGCAACAGCTTTGTTTCGACAAATATTCGAGGATAAATACACGGATAGGATGCCCCATTGCTTTTGCAAAACGGGCAAGTTTCTTTTGATTTTCGCTAATAATTTCAGTTGAAGACATAAGGCAAAAATACAAACAAAAACGAAGTGATGGAAAATCTATTCAGTTAAAATGATATTTGATATTTATTTCTCCCCTTTTTCCACCAACCAGTTCTCAAGGATTGCAAAAAGCTCGTCAGGTTTTATTGGTTTCGACAGGTAATCGTTCATTCCGGCGGCGAGGCATTTTTCGCGATCACCTTTCATAGCATTGGCTGTCATGGCAATAATAGGAAGTTTACTTATTTTTAAATCCGACCGGATTTGTTCTGTGGCAGTCAAGCCATCCATATTTGGCATCTGAACATCCATCAACACCAGCGTATAATCATGTTTTTTTACAGCAAGAATTGCTTCCATACCATCTGCGGCAATATCGACTTTAATACCGGTTTTTTTCAACAAGGCTGTTGCAACGCGTTGATTTATATAATTATCCTCGGCCAGTAAAATTTTGACAGATTCAGGTAGCGACCTCAATTTATTGAGATTTATGTTATCATCGCCTTTATCTGTTTTTTTCTTTTTCTTATCTACGACCCCCATCAGGCCAACTATGCTGTCGAATAGCGCTGACTGCTTTGCCGGCTTTGTAAGATATGCCACATTCTTAAGCTCCATAAATTTACTTTTCTCGCCCCATGCACCAACCGATGTTAAAACAATTGCAGGGATTTTGCTCTTTTCGCGGATAGCTTTTAAAAATTCGTAGCCATTTATTTCCGGCATTTGGAAATCGGTAATAATTAGATTGTAATTATTTTTTTTCGCCGTGTTTATTGCATTTAGGGCTTCGCCGGCTGTTTCGAAAACATCAGATTTAAAGCCAAAACTCTTTAATGTTTCATGAAGAATAACACGATTGGTTTTATTGTCATCAACAGCTAAGATATTTAATCCATGTATTTTATCAGGAATTTCTACGCTTATGTCTTTGTTCTTTTTTGATATTATAAAACGACTTGTAAAATAAAAGGTACTGCCCTCCCCTACTACACTATTCACCCACATTTCGCCATTCATCAATCCAACAAGGTTTTTACAAATTGTTAAACCCAGGCCTGTGCCTCCAAATTTACGTGTTGTTGTGGCATCAGCTTGCGAAAAACTCTCGAAAATTTTTTCTTGTCTTTCAGGTGGAATACCAATTCCTGTATCCTTAACCGAAAAAATTAATTCAATTTCTTCTTCATAATCTGTCTTCGATTTTTTTTCTGTGTTCTCCTTATTCTGCAAATGGTTTTCATCTTTATATTTTGAATCATTT
>JAYENH010000647.1:0-2263 GCA_034721995.1 Bacteroidota bacterium | reverse complement strand
ACCGGTTGATATGAACTTAAATGAATTTCAAAATGCTGCCAACGCCATACGCGGGCTGGCAATGGATGCTGTGCAAAAGGCAAACTCCGGTCATCCCGGAATGCCAATGGGAATGGCCGATGTAGCAACCGTTTTATGGAAAAACTTCCTGAAACACAATCCCCAAAACACTAAATGGTTTAACCGCGACCGCTTTGTTCTTTCGGGCGGCCATGGCAGCATGTTAATTTATAGTTTGCTTCACCTTGCGGGATATGATTTATCTTTGGATGATTTAAAGAATTTCCGTCAATGGGGCAGCAAAACCCCGGGGCATCCCGAATATAGCGACACCCCCGGCGTTGAAACCACTACCGGCCCCTTAGGCCAGGGCTTTGCCAATGCAGTTGGAATGGCACTGGCCGAAACCTCACTCGCGGCACGCTTCAACATTAATAATTCAAATATAGTTGATCATTACACATATTGCCTGGTGGGCGATGGCGATTTGCAGGAAGGAATCTCACATGAAGCAGCTTCGTTTGCCGGTCATCATAAACTGAACAAACTAATTGTTCTTTATGATGATAATGATATCACCATTGATGGGGCAACCGGGCTTTCTTTTTCCGAAGATATTGAAAAACGCTTTGAATCCTACGGCTGGCATGTGCAAAAAGTTGACGGCCATAATTTTGAAGAAATCAATAAAAGTATTTTAGCGGCACAAAGCGAAACTAAAAAGCCATCGATTATTTCGTGTAAAACAAAAATTGGTTTTGGCAGCCCAAACAAATCCGGGACCAGCGATGCCCACGGTGCGCCGCTTGGCGAAGATGAAGTAAAACTCGCAAAAGAAAAACTTGGTTTGCCTGTTGATAAACATTTTTTCATCGGCCCCAAAGTTTTAACTTTTATGCGTACACAGCTTGATGATGGAATTTCAGCAAATAAAAAATGGGACGGGATTTTTGATCAGTATAAAAAAAGCTACCCTGACAAGGCTTTGGTATTTGAGCAAATAATGAATAAGGATTGGGGCAGTAACTGGAAAAAACAATTTCCCGCTTTTAAAGCAGGTTCTTCGGTTGCCACACGTAAAGCTTCGGGAGCGGTACTAAATTCAATTGCCCCTCACATTCCGGCACTTATGGGAGGTTCGGCTGACCTTACCCCGTCAAACAACACTTTGCCCAAAGGTGAAGAATCATTTAGTGCTGAAAATCGCATCGGTCGATACATCCGCTACGGAATACGCGAACACGCAATGGGCTCGATAATGAACGGCATGGCATTACACGGCGGAATTATTCCTTACAGCGGGACATTCTTTGTTTTTGCCGATTACATGCGACCTGCAATACGCATGGCCGCTCTTATGAAACAGCAGGTAATTTATGTTTTCACCCACGACTCAATAGGGCTGGGCGAAGATGGACCTACACACCAACCTGTTGAGCATCTGGCTTCGTTAAGGGCGATGCCGAATTTAACAGTAATAAGGCCTGCCGATGCCAACGAAACCGTTGAAGCATGGCGGGCAGCCCTCGAAAACACAAATGGCCCAACTGCAATTGTACTAACCAGGCAAGGCTTACCGGTACTTAATCAGGAAGAGCTTGCCCCGGCAAAAAACCTGGCCTACGGAGCTTATATTTTGACCGAAGACGATAATCCCGAAATTATTCTAATGGCAAGCGGTTCCGAAATTAGCATTGCATTGGAAGCAAAAGAAATTCTAAATGAGAAAGGGAAAAAAGTACGTGTAGTTTCTGTGCCAGCCACCGAATTGTTTGATGAACAAAGTACAACTTATCGGAAAACTGTGCTTCCTGCAAATTTGCCAAAAGTGGCAATCGAAGCGGGAGCATCACAAAGTTGGTATAAATACACCGGCAGTAATGGTACTGTTATCGGCCTCGACCGTTTTGGTGCTTCGGCCCCTTACAAAGAATTGTACAAGAATTTGGGAATAACATCAGAAGCTGTTGTTAATGCCGCAATGGAAATGTTACCCTAATTCCGTAAATAACAAGATTTAAAACTCAATTGAGCTTTTGGTAAAATTTACCGACCTCCAACAAAAAAGAGGCAAGTGGGTAATCAATCCTTCCTGCCTCTTTTTTTAGATAAAAACTGAGCCTTAAATTATATATTGTTGGCAAAAGTACATTTATTCATCTATCCAATTCTCAATACTAATTCCGTTAATTCTCTCAAACTCACGAATGTTTCTTGTTACCATAATCATGTCATTCACAATTGCAGTTGAACCAATAAACAA
>JAYENH010000646.1:0-2264 GCA_034721995.1 Bacteroidota bacterium | reverse complement strand
TGTTGCTATAAACATTTACTTAATGTATTGAATTTCTGCAACATGTAATATTTTGAAGTAAATTTCATTAAAAACAATTATTTTATTATATTTATTATAGAATAGTTAATTCATGCGTTTGCCCTGGTTAAATAGGAGAGAGAGTAAATATCTTGTAAATCTTTTTAATTTTGAATTTCTTTTTATTGATGAACGATTTATATTATGAACAGTTTTGGCAGATTATTTCGGGTAAGTATTTTTGGTGAATCGCATGGAAAAATGATTGGCGTGGTGATTGACGGTTGTCCGGCTGGAATTCCTCTTTCTGTAGATGATCTCACACAGGATTTGTTGCGGCGCAAACCCGGCAAAAAAGGAACTACTTTGCGGCGCGAAACCGATAAGCCTGAAATAAGTTCCGGAGTTTTCAATGAAAAAACAACGGGTGCGCCAATCATAGTCCATTTCAGTAATAAAGATACAGTAGCGAAAGATTACGAAAAGGTTTTAGAAATTCCCCGCCCGGGACATGCCGATTTTGTTGCCTCGAAAAAGTTTGGCGGTTTTAACGATTACACAGGTGGCGGGCATTTTTCGGGCAGGATAACAATTGGCCTGGTGGCTGCAGGTGTTATTGCCAAAAAAATAATTCCTTCCATTGAGATTTCGGCAGAACTAATCGAAGCAGCCGGAAACATTAACATTGATGAAGCTATTGTACAGGCTATTGCAAACCAGGATTCTATTGGAGGAATTGTTGAATGTACGGCGAGAAATATGCCCATTGGACTGGGCGAGCCTTTTTTCGATTCGGTGGAATCACTTATCAGCCATATTGTTTTTTCGATTCCTGCTATAAAAGGTATTGAATTTGGCTCAGGTTTCGAGGCTACACTTTCGGTTGGCTCAAATAACAACGATCCCATTATTGATGTTTCGGGGAAAACATCATCTAACAACGCCGGTGGAATAAACGGGGGTATCAGCAATGGAAATGAGTTGATTTTCAGTGTGGCAGTGAAACCTACGAGCAGCATTGGTAAAATACAAAAAAGCATCAACATAAAAACAGGGCAATTGGAAGAATTTATAACAAAAGGTCGCCACGATGCCTGCATTGCCCTGCGCATTCCTGTTATTATTGAAGCGGCAACAGCCATAGTCCTCGCCGATCTTAGCTTAATAGATCAACGGCAAAAACAAATTATGAAACACTCATGAGTATGAATAATTTTAGTGTTTTGGTGTTTTAGTGGTAAATTAAACGGATGAAAAAATAAACCATCATGATAAAATTGGAAGGCAATATCCTGAAAATGCGCACTGTGATTAATAATCCGGTGGATTATTATTTAAGAATCGGGGCCGATGAAATTTATATGAACGAACTGCTTGGAAAAACTTTAAGTTTTGCATATCAGCATAAAATTAATTGTATCCACTGCGGAAGAAAAACCAGAACTTCGTTCGCCCAGGGTTATTGCTATCCTTGTTTCCAGTCGTTGCCCGAAACCGATGCCTGTATTATACGACCGGAATTATGCCAGGCACACCTCGGTATTTCACGCGATCAGGATTGGGCCGAAAAAAATTGCCTTCAGGATCATATTGTTTACCTTGCTTTATCGAGTGCCCTGAAAGTTGGGGTAACCCGGCAATCACAAGTACCGACCCGCTGGATCGATCAGGGAGCCTGGAAAGCAATCAAACTGGCAAAAACCCCCAACCGCAATCTGGCCGGGCAAATCGAAGTGGCCCTTAAAGCACACCTAACCGACAAAACAAACTGGAGACACATGCTCACAAACAAACTAAAGGATGGTGTCGATATGCTGAACGAAAAGCAAAGGATCAAAGAATTAATACCCGAACAGCTTCAGCAATACTACATTGATGAAGATGAAATAACAGAATTAGATTTCCCTGTAAACGAATATCCCGCAAAAGTTAAGAGTTTGGGATTCGATAAACAAGCCGAATTTGAAGGCACACTAACAGGAATCAAGGGCCAGTATTTACTTTTCGAGGGAGGCTTTGTAATCAACATACGCAAACATGCAGGTTATCTTGTGGAAATGGCTTGGGAATGAAGAGGTAATAGTATTTTTTGAGATTAATAGTAAAGCTTTGGCATTTTTCATAAACCCCCAAAAGTAGTTGCCACTTTTTTAATATTGACTTTTTCAATACATGTTTTTTATTTGGAACTGCAATGGGAAATAGCATGAGATTTCTCCGTTCACCTTTTCGCTACGCTACAAGGCGAACTGTCGAAATGACAA
>JAYENH010000645.1:0-9921 GCA_034721995.1 Bacteroidota bacterium | reverse complement strand
CGATACCAAATTACGAAATCAAGGCTATTTATCAGGAAACAATAATCGAATGGTTCGAGGGTGATTTGAATGTAATAAAGTCCTTGCTAAAAGACACAACAAGCTATTTGATAAACAACGAAATATTGAAATTCGAAACCGGCTTCAAACAAATAATGGGCGATACTTTCAGTTATTACGATACAGCAAAAAACCATGAGTATGTTTACCAATCCTACATTCTTGGCCTGCTTGCAATTATTGGCGACGACTATATGATAAAATCCAATCGCGAAAGTGGCCAGGGCCGTTACGATATAATGCTCGTCCCACACGACAAGTCGAAAAACGGGGTAGTTATTGAAATAAAACAAATCGAAAACCGGAAAGAAAAAGAAAGCAACAAGGATTTTACCAAACGGATAAACAAGGCAATAAAAGAAGCCGGTTTGCAAATCGACAAAAACAAATATTACAACGAGCTGTTGGAAAACAAAATTTCTCCCAACCAGATAGTAAAAGTGCCGATTGTTTTTGCAGGGAAGGAGCCGTATATTATCCGTTTATAGCAGCTTGCCATGCTACACGATGTTGTTGTTATGTAAAATGAAACTTGAAAAATAAAATATACAATGAAAATATAATTCAAGTTTCGCACATAATAATTCCATGAAACTCAAATAAATAAGAGACAAAAAAAGTAGCATTTTATTTGTCTATAATATTAATATTTAGTATTTTAGACGCGTAATTACAAATACAATAAAATGCTACAAAACAAAAGTATTGAAAATTTATCGGAACTCAAGTCGTCTTTTGTGCTTAATCACAATAAGGGATACCGGCAATTTCATTGATCCGTATATTGATAACATTCCCTTTTGTTGGTCAAAACAATGTTTATAGCTTTACCAAATATATTCTTGTCCTTGCGCAACAGGATAGATAAATATGAAAGCATTGGGGGAATATTTAAAAACACAAAAGAAAACACACTTGAACTGAAGCTATATGAGCGGTTAATAGGTTTACTTATAGCAATTATCGAAGTTCTTGAAACTATATTTGTCCAGATGGACAGAGAAGAAATGTTCGTTAAACTCCTTAATGATGAACAAGCTTTTGACAAAATAAAATTAATAATTGACCAACCGGTAGAAACATGCAAAAAGGCTGCATAAAAAACGATTTTGGAACTTTCTTTATAAAATGCTGGCAACGTACATCTTAAATACGTTACTTGTTATATCTGAAAATTTGAAAAGTCTTCTGTTTATAGTACTTTCGCAACTGCGAAACTTAAGTTATAAAAATAGACACTTTATTAGTCATTCATTATCAGCATGATACACGAAATCCGAATTAATATTTATTCATCTTATAAAAACCATTAGTTTTGCATACTATTTAATAAACAAAATGACAAAAAGCATAGCACAAAGAGTTGATGAACATACTCATATTCCTAAATCGAAATTAGTTGAAAATCCACCATTTCCAGATTCGATTAAAATTGAAATTACTTCAAGATGTAATTTTAATTGTTCGTTCTGCGCCACCAATAGAGGGAAAAGACCACAAGGTGATATTGATAAAAAATTTCTTTACCGAATACTAAAAGAAGCTAAATCTGTTGGGGTCAAAGAAATTGGAATGTTCCTTTTGGGAGAATCCTTTTTGGTTGATGAGTTGTCAGAATATATTGAATATGCAAAAAAAGAAGCCGAAATCGATTATGTTTTTATTACAACAAATGGTTCTTTATGTACGCCAGAAGTAATGAAAAAAGTTGTTGAATCAGGTTTAGACTCGATTAAGTTTTCGATTAATGCCGGTTCAAAAGAGCGATATAAAAAGATACATGGCGTTGATATGTTTGATAGTGTTATTGATAATATTAAATGGTTGAATAATTACAGAAACGAAAATAATTTTGATTTCCCTAGAATTTGTATTAGTTCAATTTATATGGAAAAGTATAAAGCAGAGTTAGAAAGTTTTAAGAAATATGTTAAGGATTTTTCTGATGAGTTTTATTTCCTTCCACTATATAATCAGGCGGGACATATCGGAGGTAAAAAATATACAAGAATAGTTGGGAATCCGGGACGTTTAGAAAATATGGCAAACCCTGTTCCATGTTGGGCATTATTCAACGCATCGAAAATTACATGGGATGGTAAACTAACAGCTTGTTGTTTCGACCATGATACACGCTTTGAAATAGCCGATTTAAACAAAGTGTCATTAATTGAGGCTTGGAATCATCCGAAATTTGTGGATCTACGAAAAAAGCATCTGACTGAGGATTTAAAAAATTCTCTTTGTGCAAATTGTCTTGGATTATAATAGTATGATATAATGTCAGAATACGATATTTTTAAATTTCGAGACAAATACAAAGGTGTCAAATCCATTGCTTTTGTTGGAAATTCTTCATCAGTTTTGTCGTACGAAAATGGGAAACTAATAGACTCGTACGATATGGTAATTAGATATAATCGTGCATATACAAAAGGAATAGAAAAGAATATTGGTTCAAAAACTACTGTTCTAATATCAAATGATATTAATGGATTAAAGAAATCTCCTTCTCCATCAGAAGTACTTCAGCCCGAATTTGTTCTTGCTTTCAGTAAACCAAAATCAGAATCTATGCTGTCCGAATTAAGGCAATGGATAGGTGATACACCCTATTTAATAAGTCTTGAACCTGATCTTTACAATCTTGGCATATCAAAACGCACACGTTCATTATCAATGGGAACTTATTCCTTATACACATTTCTTCGATTATTTGATGTTGAAAAAATATTTCTTACAGGTTTTACAATGTTCGGTATTGCTCCGGGAGGAGGCGAAAAGTATTTTGAAAGATGGAAAAACAAGGGTGTTGGAAAGTTCCATGATATAGATGAGGAGGCTGTAATATTTAACCAAATTATTAAACAATTTATGGGCAAAATAGAAATGTCCCCTGAAGTTGAGAAACTTGTTGGTCTTTATAATAAGAAGGTTAAATCTGATTTAAAAAATCCTATTTACATTAAGTTATTATTATTTCTAAGTAAAAAGCTATTGCATTATGGATTTGTTTTACGAAGAAAAATTGAAAGATCAAACACTTTTAATGATAACAAATCTAACAGACCAAAAAATCATGCAAACCTATAGGTGGATTCCACTTGCATTTATCTAGTGGATAAACAGAGCGAGCTGCAACTTAGGGTTTGCTCGAAAATAAGTGTGGAAATATAGGGGCAATATAAGTCCAAAAGTGTCTGGACCCCGACACGTTTCGCTATCGGGCCTGAACCTTTTACTGTCCATTTCTGAACATACATTGCCCTTTTTCGTTCTGTTAATTTCAATTTGACAATTGAATTCTTTCCTAACAAATACATATTCAAAATATTACTTGTTGTGGCATGAATCCTGTAAATGGCGCGTTCGATTTTTTTGATTGGGGAATATATCACTTTAAAGAACTGAAAAATAAATTTTTATTGTTGTGAAAGCTTTTACTTATTTTTGCGAAATGATTTTTTTAAAATTTACAACCTAATTTATATTTTAATTTAGCTATTATGAAGAAAATGAAGTTTTTAATGCTGATCTTATTGACAGGGATTTTTTCCATCAGCAGCATTGCACAAGACAATTTAATGGAGCTTGACAGCCGCCTGCCTATCGACCCGAAAGTGAAAATTGGTAAGCTCGACAATGGAATGACCTACTATATCCGCTCGAATAAAGAGCCGGAAAATAGGGTAGAGTTGACCTTAGTTGTAAAAGCTGGTTCTATTCTCGAAGACGAAGACCAGCAGGGCCTTGCACACATGTGCGAACACATGGCTTTTAATGGCACTAAGAATTTCCAGAAGCACGAGATTATTGAATATCTCGAATCGCTTGGTATGAAATTCGGTCCCGAAGTAAATGCCTATACAGGTTTCGACGAAACAGTGTATGGCATTAAAGTTCCGTTAGACAGTGTCGAATATCTCGACAAAGGCTTGTTGGTGCTACACGATTGGGCAAGTGAGATTTCGTTCGAAGGTGAAGAAATAGACAAAGAACGCGGTGTTATTCACGAAGAGTGGCGTATGGGCCAGGGAGCGCAAGACAGGATGTTACGCCAATATTTACCGGTAATGCTCCATAATTCGCATTATGCAAAACGACTCCCCATTGGTTTAATGAGTGTAGTTGACTCCTGTGAATACGATGTGTTGCGCAGATTTTACCGCGATTGGTATCGACCCGATTTAATGGCCGTTATTGCGGTTGGCGATTTCGACGAAGCCGAGCTTGAGAAAAAAGTCATAGACCTTTTCTCTAAAATCCCGGCAAAAGAAAATCCACGCGAAAGGGTATATTCAGCAGTTCCCGACCACGACGAGACCCTGGTAAAAGTTGTTACCGATAAAGAAGCACAACGCACATTGCTGCAACTTTACCATAAGCACCCAACATCAATAACCAAAACTGTTGCCGATTACCGTCAGAATATTGTTCATAATATGTACAATGGGATGATAAACAACCGCCTTCAGGAACTTACCCTGACCGAAGACCCTCCTTTTATATTTGGCTATTCGTATTACTCTAATTTTATTGGGCCTAAAGATGCTTATGCCAGTATGGCCATGACCAATTCAGATCAGATTGAAGATGGGCTGAAAGCCATTGTTACCGAAAACGAAAGGGTTAAAATGTTTGGCTTTACCGCAACCGAACTTGAACGCGAAAAGAAATCGGTTTTGCGCAATATGGAAAAAGCGTACAACGAACGAAACAAAATTAAATCGGACTCTTACGTTGGCGAATACAAAAGGAATTTCCTGCAAACAAAGGAACCTATTCCGGGTATCAAATATGAATATGAACTTCATAAAAAGTACGTCCCGACCATCACCCTCGAAGAAGTGAATGCCCTTGCACAAAAATGGATTACCGATAAAAACAGGGTGCTTGTTTTAATGAGCCCCGAAAAAGAAGGACTGGTTTTGCCTACCGAAGAAGAACTGTTAAATATGTTGAACTCGGTTGATAAAAGTAATATTACAGCTTATGTCGACAAGGTATCCGACAAACCTCTTTTGGCCAATATGCCAGAACCGGGAAAAATAGCTAAGAAAAAGAAAAACAAGAAGCTCGGCTACGAAACCTGGACTATGAAGAATGGTGCAAAAGTAGTTATCAAAGAAACCGATTTCAAACAAGACGAGATACTTTTCCGTGCTTTTAGCAAAGGTGGATATTCGCTGTATGGCCAGGACAAAGACGTTTCGGCAAGCATAACAACCGATATTATCGGTGAAAGTGGCATTGGCAGTTACGACAAAACAGAACTCGAAAAATACCTATCGGACAAAGTAGTTCGTGTTTCGCCATTTATTAGCGAATTAACCGAAGGCTTTAATGGAAGTGCATCGCCACAAGATTTAGAAACCCTTCTCCAACTTGTTTACCTTTATTTTACTAACCCGCGACAGGATAAAACAGCCTTTAACTCTTACATCAAACGGATGAAAGGGGTTTTGGAAAACCGTTCGGCAAGCCCCGAAAATGTTTTTCAGGATAGCATTAAAACAACAATGGCCTCGAACCACCCACGTCGCAGGCCAATGACAGCCAAATTGTTAGACGAAGCAGAGTACAAACAAATACACCGTATATTCAATCAACGTTTTGGCGACCCAGGCAACTTTATTTTCTATTTTGTAGGAAATTTCGATTCAAAAGAAATGAAGCCTTTAATAGAGAAATACATTGGAGGCCTGCCAACTATCGAGCGTAACGAGACCTGGAAAAACCTTAATATTAATGCTCCACGCGGCACTGTCGAAAAAGTTGTGAATAAAGGTACAGAGCCTAAGAGTATTGTTTATATGAAATATCACGGTAGTTTCGATTACAATTGGAAAAACAAGATCGACCTCGACATAATAGGCAAGATTTTATCAACAAAACTTCTCGAATCAATCCGCGAAGATGAAAGTGGCGTATACTCAATTGGTGCTTATCCGGGCAGCGAGCATTTCCCCGAAAGTGAATTTGGAATAACTATTTATTTTGGATGTGCCCCCGAAAATGTCGACAAACTCGTACAGGGAGTATATGCCGAAATAGAGAAACTGATGAAAGATGGACCGGGAGAAGAAGACCTGAGCAAAGCACAGAAAAAATTATTGCGTGGCCGTGAAACAAATATACGCGAAAACAGGTTCTGGCTCAGCACACTACGCAGTTTCGATTACCACGGTTCAAATCCTGATGACCTAAACAAATACAACGATTATGTAAAATCGCTCACAATGGATCAGATGAAGAAAACCGCAAATAAGTATTTCTCGAAAGAAAACTTTGCAAAAATTGTTTTAATGCCTGAAAAATAATCAACAATATAAATAAAGAAAATGAAAAGAGCTGCCGTGTTGGCGGCTCTTTTTGGCATTTTTCATATAGCCACAAAAGGAGTTGACACTTTTTTCTCAGTGTAACTCTGTATTATTTCTCTGTGCAACTCTGTGGTTAAAATTCACATAACTATTAACCACAGAGTTGCACAGAGTTTTATACAGCTTGTCCCGCTTTTCGCGGGAGAGTTTCACAGAGGAGGAAAATTGACATTTCTAAAAAAAGTGTAAACCGGGAAATGAAAAATGCCCTCTTTTTTTATTGAAATATTACAAAAAGAAATCATAATGCAACAGCGTATTGGGCATACATCATTGCTCATTCAACTGAGAAATCAGGTAAGGAAGTCTGGATAAAAAGTGGTTTTAATAAAATAGATGCAGTTAAAAAAGCTTGGGGCGAACAGGTATATGAAATTGTAACCGGGAATCCTGATGCACTGCAACAAATATACACAAAGCTAGCTTTCGTAATAGATGATGTAAGCAATGAAGATAATCTTTCTGAAGTATCTACAATAATTAATGACATTCTTGACTTGCTCGAACCACATCTCGAAACAATAAAAACCCAAATTTACAATCAGGTTTTCAAATAGTTTTCAGGCTTTTATAAAATTTGTTAAGGAAATTTACAATTGAATACCCAATTTCCTTTGCAAGGTTTACCGGCACTGCATTTCCAATTTGTTTGTATTGCCGGGAAACAGAACCGACAAAATCCCACTCATCGGGGAAAGTCTGGACCCTTGCGTATTCGCGTACAGTAAAAGGCCTGGTTTCATCAGGATGGCAGCGTTCGGTTTGTTTTTGTGCAGGGCTGCAAGTTAGGGTAAGGCTTGGTTCGTCCCAACTCATCCGCCTTGCCATTCCGGTTTTTCCTCCTCCCAAATAGAAACTTTTGCCCATATATTCCTTTTGAATTTTAAGAGGTAAATCACGCCAATAACCTCCTTCAGGGATTAAATCTAAAACTTGTTTCTTTTTTACAGGATAAGTTTGGCCTGCCGAAACAGGAACATCGTTTTGATATAATTCCCCTTTTTTAAGCACATCCCTCAAATTATAAATCCTCCTGTATGGTTTTGGAAAATCAAAAAAATCGGTATTAATATCTTTTCTGATTCCTACAATTAAAACACGCTCCCTTTTTTGTGGTACATTGTAAAAAATGGCTTTTATTATTCGTGGAGGAATAACGTTATATCCAATTTCATTAAGGATCGAAACCATACCTTTGATTGGAAAAATAAAAGAGAGAAAATAAAAACAAACCCTGCCTTTTGGATACCAAAGATAGAAAGGAACATGCAACGCGACCGGCACAATAATCAGCTTTTGCAGGATCAGGGCTGGACCGTTTTCCGCTTTTGGGAACAACAAATAAAAAAAGAATTTGGGGCTTGCATCAACCAAATAATGGAACACATCGAATCGTTTAAGCATTACCCATAATTTACAAATAATCGACACATTCTGTCCAGCCTTTATTGTTGGCCAATATTGGCATTTTTCTTTGCAAACCTTTCCGGTCCTTTGCGGTTCTTTGCGGTTCTCTGCGTAATAGCTGCGCTATTGCTGTTACGCAAAGGTTCGCAAAGGTTTATTATTAACCTCATAAATTCATAAACTCACTTAATTTACCGAATACGAAATCAATACGAAAAAAAGAATGCCTAATTCAAATTGAATCAAATAATTCATAATCAAGTTAATCATAAAAATCATGAATAATCAAGGTTATAATTAGGCTTTCTGTTAAATATATTGGAGAATTTTTTTTTTTCTTCTGATCAAAAAAAGCATTTTGCAAACGTTTGAAAAACGGGGCATCTTTGATATTAGACTTGTAAATTATTCTTATTCAGGAAGTGAACAATAATCCAATGTGCTTTTTCTCAATGCTTTTTCATACATTTGTAAAGAAATTAAAACTGAAAAAAGATACAACAATGGGAACTAAATTTATTTCACAACTATTTACTGCATTACTATTTGTTTTTTTAAGCGGAAATATTTCGGCACAGCTTATTATTGCCGATCCGGTTTTTCCAACCGACGACCAATTGGTAACAATAACTTTTGATGCTTCGCTGGGAAGTGCAGGTCTGGCCGGTTATTCAGGTGATGTTTACGCACACACAGGTGTAATAACCAGCAATAGTACATCGGCAAGCGATTGGAAATATGTTGTTACAAACTGGGGCGAAAACACCCCGGCAACTAAATTGACCAATATTGGTACCGATTTGTACACCCTCGAAATAGAGCCATCTATTCGCGAATATTATAACGTGCCTGCCGGTGAAACCATCTTGCAAATGGCATTTGTATTCCGAAGCGATGTGGCTGTTGGCGGTAGTTATCTTGAAGGGAAAACCATCAGTGGCGGCGATATATTTGTTGATGTTTACGAACCCGGGCTGAATGTTTCTTTTGTGCTGCCCGATCAATCTCATCTTATTGTTGAAATGTCGGACCAGATTGATATAGAAATCCAGGCTGTTTTATCCGATTCTGTTGCCCTGTATAAAAACGATACACTTGTTTCTAAAGTAAGCGGCACTTCACTTCAAACTACAATAACAGCCGATGCCAACGGAAAAACCTGGCTTACTGCCAAAGCCTGGGACATTTCGGGCGAAAGCTACGACTCGCTATATTATTTTATACGTCCACCCATTGTTGTTGAAGACCCACCGGCCGGTACGGAATATGGCATCAATTATATCGACGACGAAACCGTTGTTCTTTGCCTTCATGCACCATATAAAAATTATGTATTTGCCCTGGGCGATTTCAGCAATTGGGAACTCGATGAATCTGTTTATATGAAAAAAAATACAAATGGCGATGTTTATTGGTTGAAACTCGAAAACCTTACCCCCGGACAGGAATACATTTATCAATATTATGTTGATGGTGAAATAAAGATTGCCGACCCATATACAGAAAAAGTCAGCGATCCGTGGAACGATCACTATATCGAAGAAGAAACATATCCCGGCTTAATTTCATATCCTGCCGGGAAAACTATCAGGATTGCATCTGTATTTCAAACAGCGCAAACAGATTATACCTGGACAGTAAATAATTTTGTTGCGCCCGATAAAAAAGACCTGGTTATTTACGAGTTGCTGGTAAGGGATTTTACCGATGAAAGAAATTTCAAAACCCTGCTGGATTCGCTTAGTTACCTTAGCTATCTCGGTGTAAATGCCATTGAGCTGATGCCGGTAAACGAATTCGAGGGAAACCATAGTTGGGGCTACAACTCAAGTTTCTATTTTGCTGTTGATAAATTTTATGGCCCAAAAAACTTATTGAAAGAGTTTATCGATTCGTGCCACGTAAAAGGTATTGCCGTGATAATGGATATTGTTCTTAACCATGCTTATGGCCAAAATACCATGGCCGAATTGTACTGGAATCCTGCAACAAACCAGCCTGCCGGAAACAACCCCTGGTTCAACACCGAATGCCCCCACCCACCGTATTGCTGGGGCAACGATTGGAATCA
>JAYENH010000644.1:0-2265 GCA_034721995.1 Bacteroidota bacterium | reverse complement strand
ATACAAAACAGCTTTCGACGGATCGGCAATAACCAAAGCCGATAATTCTCCCGCCCCGGGATAAAACACCAGTTCGTTTAAAGAAGTAATTTGCTGATTGTCCCCGTAATTATTTACAATCCAGTAGCTGCCGAGGTTGGGGTAATTATTCGGCATTGCTGCAGGCAGATAGTTCAGGTGCGTAACTACAATCTCGCCATTGGGCCATGTACCCGAAGCCGGAAAATCAATATCAAGTCCTTCATCAGAAAAAGAAAAAAGCGAAGCCGAATTACAAAACTGCTTACTGCTTGTGCCTTTACCTACCGGGATCGAAGAACTTACCCTGGCCGAACCTCCCCGCATTGTTGCATGGAAAATCCCATTTTTGTCGAGTACCTGCCCCGAAACTTCGTTAAACTGATAATATGAAATAAGATCAGGATCGTTTGCGACAAGGCTTTCTTTTGTAAGATGCCGCATAAGTCGGATTTCATCTCTGTCAAGGGCACGGTTCCAAAGACAAACCTCATCGATTAGCCCAACATAATTACGTGTGCTCCAGCCTTTATAACTTCCAATGTCCAATGTAGTTAAATCAACCGGCAACAGGTTTGATATATGGGTAGAACTTTCGCCGTTGAGGTACAATGTTATGGAATCGGGTGTGGCAACCATCGCAACATACGACCATTCATCTTCAGGGATAAATAAATTGCTGTTCCACCACCAGGCACCATCGGGCCAATGGTATCCTAACTGGTTATTCGCTTTAAAATTGAAACCGGCAGTTGTACCGTTGTTTATTACAATGCCTGTGTATTCGTTCTGAATTCCATTTGGTTTTACCCAGGCTGTAATGGTAAGATAACCGGTACTTATATTCATATTCCCGGTTGCAGCATAATCTCCTGTGTTGTAACATTCGAGGGCAAATCCAGGCACTGTGTCGGGATTGCAATTATTCATAACCTCGATCATGTTTGCAAACGATTTTGTCGATGTATTTCCTGCCGAATCGGTAATAGTAAGGGATACATCGTAGCCGCCCTCGATACCAAAAACAACTTTTGGGTTTCTTATAGTATCAGAATCTATAAATGAAACTGAGGGCGAAAACGACCATGCCCAACTTGCCCCTGTGTGATTTATTACAGAATTGCAATCGAATTGGACAGTATCGCGCGAGCAAAAAATGGTATCGGTTTTTGTCATTGGCAAAGCCGAAATCTGAGAAGCACCTGCAAAATCGCGCTCCCAAATTCCACGGCCAGTCGTAGCGAGACGGATTTTACTCTCTTTATAAAAGGGTATCATTTCTAAAGCCCGTGTCGATGCCGGAAGTCCCATGCTAAAATCAACCCAATTGCCTGATATAATATCGTAGTAATAAACCCCGTTATCGCAAGCGAGGTACACAATATCGCCGCCGGCCTGAAATTGAATATCTAAAGTTTTATTGTCATCAAGCAAAGCCGAACTCATATTTTGCCAGGAGATGCCCCCATCTGTTGTCCTGAAAACTTTTTCGCCATTATCGCCATCCTTCGAACAAACCCAAAGCTCGTTTTCGACGAATGGGTTAATTGCTATTTCGAGCCGAAAGCGGTTAGTGTTCAATGTTGGTAACACATTCCAGTTGTAACCGCCATCTGTGCTTTTGTAAATACGGCACCAATCCCAATATCCGCCACCATCCTGAAAAACACAATACATCACATCAGGATTTGAGCGCGACATTTCTATTTCCAGTACCAGGCCATTTAAGCCAAAACTATAAATCTGCTCGAAACTTGCCCCCTCGTTTACCGATTTCCAAATTTTGCTATCCTTTCCAAGATAAATATGGTGCGCATAAACAGGGTGAAAAACAACTTCGCTCGAATAAGAAGTGTAGTAACTTTCGTTTGGGTACATCGACAACGAGGACTCTGACAATACTGTACCATCAAGAGAATCGGGAAGCGACTTTGTGTTGATGTCAGAAAAATATGCTTTTCGCTTTTCAATAGGGCTGACATAACCTGTTGGTGCTTCGGCTCCGCCAAGCCTTAGGGTGTTCCCTGTTCCGTAAGTATTGTAGTAGCCTGAGTTGCCATTGTGGTAGCGGCCTCCCACCATTACATCTTCGTTCCATCCCTGGCCAAAGCCCCAATAATCCGAAGCAATAATCCCATACTTTCTCGATTCGCTTGTCTGAAGTTCATCAGTTGAATAATTAATGCCGCCATCGCTGCAAACCCATACATCGTTACCAAGTACGTGAATATCCCGACATTCAGGATA
>JAYENH010000643.1:0-9934 GCA_034721995.1 Bacteroidota bacterium | reverse complement strand
ACTTATATTTCCGGTGTACTGGAAAATTTACTACTAATATTTCCGGTATAATGGAAATATTACTACTTTTGTAGTATGGAAACATACAGCAGAATATTAGAATTACCACTTCAACAACTGTTTTTTAAAGAAAAAGCACTGATAATAATTGGTGCAAGACAAGTCGGAAAAACTACTATGCTTAAACATTTGAGTATAGGTTTAGAAAATACTTTATGGCTAAATGCCGATGAGCTTGCCGTTCGTGAGCGATTAACAAACCCATCGGTAAATACAATAAAAAATACTATTGGCAATCATCGAATTGTAATTATTGATGAAATACAACGTATCCAAAATGCAGGATTATTATTAAAAATAATGGTAGATAATTTTAAAGATGTACAGTTTATTGCTACCGGTTCGTCTGCATTAGAAATTTCAGATTCGATTTTTGAACCAATGACAGGACGGCATTTTCTTTTTCATTTATTTCCGTTTTGTCTAATTGAAAGGTATCGTGCAAAATCCCCTTTTGAAATTGTACAAGAATTATCATTTCACTTAGTATTTGGAAATTATCCTGAAATCAGCATTAAAAAGGATTTAGCTGAAATAATACTAAAAAATCTTTCTGAGCAATACTTATATAAAGATATTTTAATTTGGAAAAATATACGCAAACCTGAATTACTTGATAAATTATTGAAATTGTTAGCTTATCAAATGTGCTCGGAAGTATCTGTTAATGAACTGGCAAATCAACTTAAAGTAAAATCGGAAACCGTTGAAAGTTACATTGATTTGTTAGAAAAATCATTTGTTGTATATAAGTTAAAATCTTATAGTACAAACCAGCGAAAAGAAGTTGGCAAAATGAATAAGATATTATTTTGGGACAACGGAATTAGAAATGCAATTATTGATGATTTCAGGGATTTATCGCTTAGAAATGATACAGGGCAACTATTTGAAAATTTTATTATTAGCGAAAGAATGAAAATGAATGCATGGATAAGGCCGTCAATTAAAAGCTATTTTTGGAGAAACTATAATCAAAGCGAAGTAGATTATGTAGAATGGAACAGGAATAAACTTTCGGCTTACGAAATAAAATGGAATAGCAGAAAAAATAAATACGTATCGAAAGCATTTACCAATTTGTATCCCGAAGCAGATACCGAGGTAATAACACCGGAAAATTTTATGATGTTTGCAGATAATAAAACTGAAATATAAGGCAAAAAAAAGATGCATGGATTTTTATAATCCATGCATCGTAAAAAATACTATTTGAAAGTCGAATGACTTTTCTTATTTATTTATTCTCATTTTATAAAACGAACGGTAAACAAAATACAGAGCAACTGCAAGGAATGCTACTCCAAAATATGGTGCCATATCCCGGAACTGTTCCGAAATTGCAATCTCCATAGCTAATAACCCAAACAGTGTTGTAAATTTAATTACCGGGTTTAATGCTACCGATGATGTATCTTTATAAGGATCACCTACGGTATCGCCTACAACGGCTGCTGCGTGAAGGTCTGTTCCTTTTTCACCCATATCAACTTCAATAACTTTCTTGGCATTGTCCCATGATCCTCCTGCGTTAGCCATAAATATAGCCTGAAAAAGTCCAAAGAAAGCAATTGATAATAAGTATCCTATAAAAAGAGATACAGGAAGTGACAATTGTACCACACTCTTATGGACTTCAGGATCTCCAATATTAGAGATCATTTCGGAAGTAAGGCCAGCGGGTGCCGATAAAAATGCAAATGCAAGGGCAAATGAGAATATAGCAATAAAAATATTCCACATACCTTTTTGCGCATATTGAGTACATATTTTCACAACTGCTCTCGACTTCTCCACGTCTGCTTTCATAGGGGCATCAGGGTCGAGATTGATATTATGTTTGATATATTCAACTGCACGTGCAGCACCTGTGGTAACTGCCTGAATTGCTGCACCTGTAAACCAGTATATTACAGCACCACCAAGTAAAAATCCCATAATTGTGTATGGATTCAACAGACTCAGGATTTCTTCAGGTTTTATACCTAAAGTATGTTCAATCACCAGGATCAAAGCAAAAATCATAGTTGTTGCACCTACCACGGCAGTACCAATAAGTACTGGTTTTGCGGTAGCTTTAAAGGTATTACCTGCTCCATCATTGGCTTCAAGGTAATATTTTGATTTCTCAAAATCAGGAGTAAATCCAAAGTCTTTTTCTATTTCAGGAGTAACTTCTTTTTGATTTTCTTCAATCAATGAAAGCTCATAAATCGACTGTGCATTGTCGGTTACAGGTCCGTAACTGTCAACAGCAATTGTAACCGGTCCCATTCCAAGCATTCCAAATGCTACCAAACCGAAAGCAAAAATTGAAGGATAAATCATAAATTCATCCAAGCCAAAAGTACTGGCATAATATGCAACAAACATGAGCATGAAAAATACCATCCCTTTCCAGAATGCACTAAAGTTACCAGCTACCAAACCCGAAAGTATGTTAAGTGAAGCTCCGCCTTGTTTTGATGCTTCTACCACTTCGTCAACGTGTGTTGATTTAGGGCTTGTGAACAACTTTGTAAATTCAGGTATTAAAGCAGCACCTAAAGTTCCTGCACTGATAATAACCGAAAGGCTAATCCATAAATTATTGGGTAAATCAGAAATAGTAAGATAACTAACAATAAAAGTAACAGCAATTGAAAGTAGAGATGTAATCCATACAAGAGAGGTCAGCGGTTTCTCAAAATCAAGTTCATCAACATTGGAGTATTTGGCTTTAGTTAATGCACCATTTATCCAAAATGCAACAATAGATGTTACAATCATAAGTATTCTCATGACGAATATCCATGTAAGCAATTCAATTTTATTGGCTTCACCCACAACTGTATCAGGCAGGGCAAGAAGAATAAAAGAGATAAGAGCAACTCCTGTTACACCATAAGTTTCAAAACCATCAGCAGTAGGACCGACACTGTCTCCGGCGTTGTCGCCAACGCAGTCTGCAATTGTTCCGGGGTTACGAGGATCATCTTCACCAATTTTGAAAATCACCTTCATTAGGTCAGAACCAATATCAGCAATTTTAGTAAATATACCACCTGCAATTCTTAATACTGAAGCACCCAATGATTCACCAATGGCAAAGCCAATAAAACTGGCACCGGCATATTCGCCTGGCACGAACAATAATATCACAAGCATCATTATGAGTTCCAGCGAAATCAGCACAACACCAATACTCATTCCGGCATTTAGTGGAATGTTGAGCAGTTTAATAGGCTTCCTTTCCAAAGAGGCAAAAGCCATACGTGAGTTCGCCAGTGTGTTCATCCTGATACCAAACCAGGCAACACTATATGAACCAAGTATACCAATTACTGTCCATCCAAGTATCATTGCTACTCCAGGTATTCCAAAATTGGCATCTGAAAGCCATCCGAAATAGAATGCTACTGCAGAGCCAATAAAAAAGAACAGGATTACAAGAAATTTACCTTGTTGAATAAGATAGGTTTTAGCAGTCTCAAAAATAACCTGTGCTACATCAAGCATAGATTTGTGTGCCCTTATCTTTTTTACCTGTACAAATTGGTAAAAACCAAATAGGAATCCTACAAAAGTGATAAGGAATCCCCAATAAAGTATATTCTGAGACTTTATTGCGGCAGGAATTACCAGGTCTGCCTCGCTGGCAAACACGAACATTGGTGTTAAAATAGTAAATAACAAGCTGAGTAATAAATGCTTCTTCATTTTCATTTTTTTAATATTTGATTTATTAATTGAGCGCAAAAATAGAATAGATTCTATACAAATCATTCTAAATTATAAAAAAAAAGCAGCACATTATAAATTGTGCTGCCCGTTTCGAACTTATTTTTTTTATTTAAAAGGCCCAGCCTACCGAAACTCCACCTCGGCCTGTAACCCCGGCAATCATACCAAGATCAGCAAAAGAGTTATCATCGCCAACTTCAATTGTTAAGCTATTTCCACCTGCACCGAGACCGGTGTATAAATCTATTACCAAACCAAAATCTGTAATAATCTGAAATCCTATCATAGCACCTACTCCATAAGTCATAAGCTTTGCTTCCAGTGTTGCATCAGAAGTTTCATAAGTTACAGGGTCAACCCAGAAAGAACTTTCATCAACCAAGGTATACTGGCTAAAAAACACAAAGCCGCCAACGTAAAATTTCGATGGTGCTTCGCCTCCTGTAAAATATTTAAAATCGAGATATACTTTTGGCCCTGATATCTTAAATCCCAGTCCGGCAAAATTATAGGATGTGAAAATTAATGAACCTCCTGCCGACATATCACTGCTTAGTTTTCTTTCGTAAGTTATGGTGGGGCTCATAAATACCAGATTGGTGAGGTTGGTTTTGAGAATATTGTCGGGACCTCCCCTGCGACCACGTCTTTTTTTCCTTCTTTTTTTGTAAAATTCATTGTCCTCTAAGTCAGATAGCTCATCAAGGGTAAGATTACCCTGCGAAAAGTTTCCAACGATTTCTGTCTCATAATTGTCATCAAGGTAATAGTTTTCAGCACTAAGTTGTGCATTAGCATTAAAAGCACAAAACACAAACAACAATGAAAAAGTAAAATACTTCATATTTAAAATTTTTAGTTAATAAAGATACAAATAAAACAAATATATTGGTTTTTCTACCAAAAAAAAATGATGCAACTACCACAAGATTTGTTTTTTTGTGGGGGAGAATGAAGTTATATTATTAAAATTCGTGGAGTGAATATCAACTGTTGCATTTGCTTATATTCTCCTGAAACTTAGAACTCTGTTATAATCCAAAGAAATTGGAATCCTGATCTCCGATTCCATCGTTGCGGTAAATAGATTGTTCCGATAAAGATTTCATCTGCTTTAAACCTAAATAAAGTAGAAATGCAATAAAAGGTATAAAAACGAACAGGTAATATTTAAAATTCGACATCAGGATAAAATCGTAAATACCATGCAACAGAAAGGGTAAAGTGAAAGAAAGGAAAAGGTAAGTTGACCTTTTTTTGGGATAAAAACGCGCAAGCCCAAAATAATAGCCCATTGTAATACCAAACAGTGCATGAGCAGGTACAGCAGTAAAAGCCCTTGCTACACCAACTTCGTAACCATGGTTGAAAACATAAAACAAGTTTTCGATGCCGGCAAAGCCCAAAGAAATAAAAACAGCATAGACAATACCATCGAATTTTTCGTTAAAATTTTTATTGTTCCAGATAATTAAAAACAATCCCAGCATTTTCATTAATTCCTCCGAAAAAGCAGCTACTACAAAGGCTTTAAAAGCAGCCAGCGATAAAGGGGCAGAAAGCGATTTGCCCAACAGGTTAATATACTTTTCGATATAAATAACAGGGAATGTGGCGATAGCACCAATAATAATTGCCGAAATTAAAATAGAAACAGGTTCTTTGTCGTACTTATCGCGAACGTAAATATAAAACGAAATAACAACGACCGGGGCAAGCGATATAAAGAGTAGTTTCATTTAGCAAAGAGTTCCTGTATTAATTTATATTGCCTATCGACAATTTATTAATTTAATGGGTTGCAATCATTTCCCGTAATCAAATAGATTTATTTACAGTTTATTAACACTGTAGTCTGCCTATTTCTGATTAACTATCGTTATTGGCAATCGTAGTTGTTATTAAAATCGGCAAAACGCAGGTGTTTGGTTATGTCGCTACATGATAACATATTTTCTGTCAAGCTACTTAATTCTACAAGAGGAACAGTCTTGGTAAAGCGCGACGAAAAAACTCCTAATCCATTGCTGATATTTGAAAACGACGGTCGCTCTTGTACAATCCCTTCCGATGGGCCGTTTACTTCGATATATAGTGCAAGTTCTTTGCCTGCAACAGTAAAAATAAAGTCGATGCCCAGAGCTTTTCGTTTTGTACCTTCAATTCCGGGATCAATATTAGAGGCGACAAAACTATAAAATGCCGATCCATCAATTTCCATTTCCATTTTTTCGTTGTCGTGAAATTTTCGTTTTGTTACCTGATACCAATCAATATATTTGTCTGTTGCTACGTCATCAGGAGTTATTTCGCGATAATGGAAACGTAACATTAGTCCATACAATTCTCCTATCGGATGTGCATGCCATTCAACTTTATAAGAAAGGAAATCGGTAGTAGTTGCAAAACCTACTTTTGAGTAGCTGGAATTGGGATTAGTAATATTCAAATCGTCGACCAGAGATGTTGTGGCCGAAATATTTTCTTTACCCGGGATTTTAATCAAAAGACGATAATTATTTTGTGGGTCTAATGTTTCGGTGGTGTAAAATATTTTATTGTAATCGTAGGCAAAAATCCCGGAGTCTTTTTGAATATCTAATGTTTCTTCTAATTTGATACGTTCGATATTTCCGTAATTATCGTATAAGTGTGATGTGTCGTTTAAAGGCTCAAGAAAAACTTCGGTGTCGGGATAAAAAAGAGAATCTGATTCCTGTGCCATTATATAAGCATCTTTGTTGCCTAAAAATGCTTTATTTATTTTAATGTATTGTACCGAATCGCTATGGTCTATTATTCCGTAAACTACTGCAATGTCTTTCCAGTCGGCATTTATATCGAAATCTGTGCTGCATTTTGTAAACAAGAGCAGCAGGGGAAAAACCATGATTAGAGAAGTTTTTTTCATTAATTTAGCTATGGGTTAAAAAAAATATACAATTTTGCATAAATAAAACATGCAAATTTAGATAATTTTGAAGGAATAAAAAAAGGAAAGATTATGGCAATTTATGATAAGGTAAGAAAGGTTACAACCCACGTCCTTAACGAGATGAAGTTGCGTAACGAAAAAATTGCAATGCTAACTGCTTATGATTTTAGTATGGCCCGCATACTTGATAAAGCAGGAATTGATGTTATTCTTGTTGGCGATTCGGCTTCGAATGTAATGGCAGGTTACGATTCGACCTTGCCAATAACCCTCAATGAGATGATTTACCATGCCAGTTCGGTAATCAGGGCAATAAAACGTGCGCTGGTTGTTGTCGATCTTCCTTTTGGCACTTACCAGGGAAATTCAAAGGAGGCTCTTTCGTCTGCTATCAGGATAATGAAAGAAACAGGTGCCCATGCTGTAAAAATGGAAGGCGGTTTAGAAATTAAGGAATCCATAGAGAGGATTTTATCCGCAGGTATTCCGGTAATGGGTCATTTGGGGCTGACACCTCAATCTATACATAAATTTGGAACTTATGTTGTACGTGCCCGCGAAGATGCAGAAGCAAAAAAACTTGTTGAAGATGCCCATGTTTTGGAACAGACCGGTTGCTTTGCACTTGTTCTCGAAAAAATCCCCGCAACATTAGCAGGAAAAGTAGCAAGCGAGATAAAAATCCCGGTAATTGGTATTGGTGCCGGCTCTCAAGTCGATGGCCAGGTATTGGTTTTACACGATATGCTGGGGATAACGCAAGAATTTTCGCCCCGTTTCCTTCGTCGTTACCATAACCTTTTTGCAGAAATAAAAGGAGCTGTCGAAACATACATTGATGATGTAAGGTCGAAGGACTTTCCTAATGAGAAGGAGCAATATTAAGAAGTTCTGAATTTCGAGTTCAAAGTTGAGCAAATTAAAACCCGTATAATTCAATAAAATTGTGAAATAAATCGGTGTTATTGATTATCCCCATAAATTGTTCGGCACCCGGCCCAAAAGCAAACACAGGCACCATAGTAGCGGTATGATCACCAAGGCAGAAATCGCCAACAACTTCCCCGCTTTCGATATTTCCGCCTACAATAGCATAACCACCACATTCGTGATCGGCAGTTATTACCACCAACGTTTCTCCATCTTGTTCGGCAAAATCAAGAACTTTACCAATAACAATGTCAAAATCCACAGCTTCGCTCACCAGGTATTCCGAATCTTTTTCATGGCCGGCCCAATCAATTTGCGAACCCTCGATCATCAGAAAAAAACCTTTATCGTTTTTATTTAAAATTTCGATGGCTTTCATTGATGATTTTTCAAGCATCTGCCCTCTTCCTTCGCTCATTTTTGGGGGATCGCTTTTGTATAACATGCCTGCAATTTTATTTTGATTCGATGATAACACATCTTTGAGAGAATATACAACATCGTATCCCCTGCTACGTAATTGTTCGCTTAGGTTTTGTCCATCCTTGCGATTCTCGAAATGATCGCGGCCACCACCAATAAAAATATCTACTTCGGTTTTTAAATAATCAAGTGCAATTTCTTCGTAATTGTTGCGATTAATGTTATGGGCTACAAATCCGGCAGGCGTAGCATGGGCAATTGTGCTTGTAGCTATTAAACCTGTGCTGAGGCCATTTTCTTCGGCAATTTCGAGCACAGTTTTTAAAGTATCACCCTGTGGGCTAATGTTGAGCACTCCGTTGTTTGTTTTTTTACCAGTTGCAAAAGCCGATACACCGGCAGCCGAATCTGTAATGTAATTGTTGGCAGATTGTGTCTTGCAAAAGCCTATATGTTTGCAACGTGCCATTTCGAGCTTTCCCTTCTGCGCTGTTAAAGCAGCAAAAACATGGCTTGTGCCCATACCATCGCCAATCATAAAAATAATGTTTTTAGGTGTTGGACTATTGGTTTCTTCATCAGCCGATAAATTCCCTGAATTAGCTTTTTGCTTGTTTTGTTGCAATTGGCAACTTAATAGAAAAATAGCCGCTATGGCCAAAAATGCAATTCTTAGTTTATTTCTCATAATGTCAGTAATTTATATAATAAAAATAGTATTAACGTTCAGGCTATGCTGTCGTGCCGCATTTATTACTGCGTTTTTTCTGCTTACAAATATATTAAATTATGAAACATAATATTCAAATTTACACTAATTGCGATATGCAGTATGAGCCATTGTTATGCTTTCGTGCTTTATTCTTCCAGCCTGCTTTCAGCGTTGGCAAGACATACTCTTTTGCAATTTTTGGTTAAGCGTTGGCTCGTGCGAATTGCAAACGTGTATGGCTTTTGGGCTGGCTATTTCTTACTTTTGTTTTCTATCTTTTTTATTACTTTATCAAAATCACTTTCTTTTATAGTTTTTTGTCTATTCTCTTTAAATTTATGATACTCTAATTCAGCTGTTTCTTTTCCTAATGCGTGCGATATTGAACCTGCATTGTTTAGTATTTCTCTGTCATTTAATGTCAAAAAACCATTTAGTTTTTGAGACCAATCCTTCATATACATTGGAACTCTGCGTTGTGCTTGTCCTTTTGCATAAATTAAATATTGTTCAACTAAGTTATTCAATTCCGACAATTCTTCTTCGTTTAAATAATTTTTAGCAATTGACACATCAGATTTTCTAATTTTATCGCCACGCCAAGATGTTAAACCCATATTTTGTTTTGAACTATCAGCTCGTTCTGTAATTATTTCAGATGCAGTTCTGCCAGTAATTGCCCAATGCAATTTGTTTTGCACTGTTTTGAAAAAGGTGATACTAATATCCAAAGTTGGGTCATAATCTACGCTTGTAGCATAAATATCTGTTATTTTTCGATAAAATCTTTTCTCAGAAGTGCGAATATCTTGTATTCGTAATTCTAATTCTTCGAAATAATCGAAAGGTAAATCTGGATTTTTTAGTCGTTCGTCGTCTAACACAAAACCTTTTACAATATATTCTTTAATGTGTTGCGTTGCCCATTGCCTAAACTTGGTTGCAACGTGCGATTTTATGCGGTAACCAACAGAAATAATAGCATCAAGATTATAAAATTTCTGCTTTCGTCTTACTTCTCTTTTTCCTTCTTTTTGAACTTGTAAGAAATCCTTACAAGTTGATTGTTCTTCTAATTCACCTTCTTCAAAAACATTTTTAAGGTGCATTGTAATATTCTGAGAACTTGTTTGAAAAAGCTCTGCCATAAG
>JAYENH010000642.1:0-2273 GCA_034721995.1 Bacteroidota bacterium | reverse complement strand
TTAAATTCCTGAATGCGGACAGCGGCATTAAAAGGATTGCCCGAATAGGAACCTTCGGGCACATTGTAATTTTGAGGGTCGTAGCCCCAGTTAAATTGAGAGCTGTCGGGCTTTGATTCATCAATTGACTGATGATCGAAAACCGGTAACAAATGCACATGGGTAATTCCCAATTCTTTTATATGGTCGATTCCTGTTTTTACACCATTTGGACCATGAGTGCCCGTTTCTGTCAGACCCTGATATTTTCCGGGAAATGACGAGCCTGAATTTGGATGGGAAGTGATATCACGAACATGCAATTCATAAATAACTGCCTCGTTAGGTTTTTCAACAATGGGGCCTTTATCGTTTTGCCAGTTTTCAGGATTAGTATTTTTTAAATTGAGAACCATTGCCCGTTTGCCATTTACACCAACCGCCTGAGCATAAATACCGGGAGTTTCGTCTAACCATTCATCAACAATTTTTACCTGATAAGTATAATATACACCATCTAAATCTTTATTAACACGGGCAGTCCAAATACCGGCATCACCACGCTTAAGCGATACTTTCTCATAAGCTTCTCCCCCGTTTCCCTTTTCGTATAAATTTACACGCAGCTCGCTGGCAGTTGGCGACCACAGAGCAAATTCAGTAAACTCCTGATTGTAATTAATCCATAACCCGGCCTGTTTGTCAACCGGATAATCATCGAACGATTTGTAGTTATTTCCTTTTTCCATACACGAATACAGGCCTATAGTCAATAATAAAACAATAAAATGAATCCTTCTCATTACTGTTATTTTTGTTGTAAATATGATCTTCCGAAGATGAGAATAATTTCCTGAATTTTCATCTCCATTTTTATAGTACTCTCTTTTGTGTCTTTTCGCTTTTGTTTTTCCGCTTTTATTGAAACCTCCAGCCTTCAATTTCTTTAAAGCCTCTAAGAAAATCGTCTGTTTTCATTCTTTTCTTTCCGGCCTGCTGTAATTGCAGAATGTTGATAAAACCGTCACTTATTGCTACCTGTAAATATTTTTTCGAATCGGTATGTATTGTTCCGGGCTTCAGATCATTCTTACAAACCTCTTTCCCTACGGCAAAAATTTTAAGTTGAATGATTTCATTTTCCTGATTTTTGATTTCTGTCCATGCAGCAGGATACGGACTTAGTCCCCTAATGTGGTTGTATATTTTGCCAATATTTGCCGACCAGTCAATTCGGCAATCTTCCTTAAAAATTTTAGGTGCCCGTTTTAAAATCTCTATATCATTAATAAATTGTCGCTGTTCGGTTTGTGGGTAATGGCCCGCTATAATAGAATCAACAGTTTTCATTACAAGTTTTCCTCCCATCAACATTAAGCTATCGTGCAATTGTCCGGCATTTTCGTCGGCACTTATATTTGTTTTTTCCTGATAAATTATTTTTCCTGTGTCAATTTCATGCTGAAGAAAAAAACTTGTGAGGCCGGTTTCTGTTTCGCCATTCATTATTGCCCAATTAATAGGAGCTGCCCCACGATATTGTGGCAACAGTGAGGCATGAAGATTAAAAGTTCCCAGCGGGGGCATGTTCCATACTATTTCGGGCAACATCCGAAATGCCACCACAATTTGAAGATCAGGTTTTAGCTTACGAAGCTCCTCAATAAATTCAGGTGATTTTAATTTGGCTGGTTGAAGCAAAGTCAACTTTTGTTCCAGTGCATATTTTTTTACTGCCGATATGTTGATTTTTTTTCCACGCCCGGCAGGTTTATCAATATTTGTAATTACACCGGCAATATTATAACCGTTTTCAACAAGCACGCGTAAAGGTTCAACGGCAAAATCCGGTGTACCCATAAAAACTATCCGTAGTTCTTCTTTTTTCATAAATAATATTTTTCCTGCAAAAATACTGAAAAAGGATGTGCAGGCAAAAGCAACAAATCGACACAACCATATCAAACTAAATTGCATCTGGTGATTATCAGAATAGAAAAAATAATATTTGTAGTTTTGGCGCGCTAAACTTGGGAAAATTAAAATCAAAAAAATATGCAGTTAATTAAGAGAAATGTGTTTGCGAAATTAATTTTTACAGTCCTGATAATCGCAGGCATCATTTCGTGCAATGAAGATATTTCGTGGCAAACCCACGAATCGGGCTTACAATACAGGTTTGTAACACGCAGCGAATTGGGAAGTGCCGTTAAACCCGGCGATATATTAATCCTTAAAATGAAGTATAAAACCGAAGATGATTCACTGTTGTTCGACACACGCGAAATATCGGG
>JAYENH010000641.1:0-9965 GCA_034721995.1 Bacteroidota bacterium | reverse complement strand
GCTTGTAGCAGAAACCGGGTTCAAAAGAATTGTAATTATTGTGTTAACAATTCAAGCAATTAACTTCAAATATGTCTCAATTTATTTTTTTTTGAACTAATTATCAACTTACTTTTTTCCGTTTCATAAACCTGATTTACAATTTATTTGATTTCTGAAAACGCTTTTTTTAATATGGGTTACCCATAAAATATATTGCTTTCTGTTTATCTAATCTGATGAAAATTTGGAAAATGAAATTCCTTTTATGTTTCTTTGCACAGTTTTTTTGAAAATGAAAGCCCTAAAATTTTGTTAGATATGGCAGAAAAGAATGTTGTAATAGTAGAGTCACCGGCAAAAGCCAAGACAATTGAAAAGTTTCTCGGCAAAGATTTTTTAGTAAAATCAAGTTTCGGGCATATTCGCGATTTGTCGAAGAAAAACTTTGGCATCGACATGGAGAATAATTTCGAACCTGTTTATGAGGTCTCGTCCGAAAAGAAAAAAGTTGTTACCGAACTCAGGAAATTAACAAAAGATGCCGATATGGTTTGGCTCGCTTCCGATGAAGACCGCGAAGGAGAAGCTATTGCCTGGCATTTGTACGAAACCTTAAACTTGAAAAAAACCCGTACCAAGCGTATTGTTTTTCACGAAATTACAAAAAGCGCAATTGTTGGTGCAATCGATAATCCACGCGATATCGACATGAATTTGGTAAATGCACAACAAGCTCGTAGAGTTTTAGACCGGATAGTTGGCTTTGAACTTTCGCCTGTTTTATGGAAAAAAATAAAACCATCATTGTCGGCAGGAAGAGTGCAATCGGTTGCTGTACGTTTAATTGTTGAACGCGAACGCGAAATCATTAATTTCAAAGCCGAGTCCTCGTACCGTGTTTATGCGCATTTTATTATCGAAGGCGAAAACGGAAACAAATCAGAATTAAGAGCAGAGCTATCGAAACGATATAAAGAAAAGAAAGATGTTCTTGCTTTCCTTGAAAAGTGCAGGCAAGCAGAGTTTTCTGTTGAAAGCGTAACAAAAAAACCAACAAAGAAATCCCCTTCTGCACCTTTCACAACTTCGACACTTCAGCAGGAAGCAAGCAGGAAATTAGGCTTTTCGGTATCGCAAACCATGTCGGTTGCGCAAAAGTTATACGAATCAGGATTTATTACTTATATGCGTACCGACTCGGTAAACCTTTCCAAGCTTGCCATAGCGACAGCAAAAAAGGAGATCGAAACTGAATTTGGTATCGAGTATTCAAAAGTAAGAAATTACAAAACCAAAAGCAAAGGTGCACAGGAAGCTCACGAGGCCATCAGACCTACATATTTGAGTAATCGTTCAGTTAAAGGAAGTCGACAGGAACAACGTTTGTACGAGCTTATTTGGAAAAGGACAACGGCTTCGCAAATGGCCGATGCAAAACTAGAGAAAACAAATATCGCAATTGCAATTTCAAATTCGACAGAAAAATTCACTGCATCAGGCGAGGTACTGATTTTCGATGGTTTTCTTAAATTATACATCGAATCAAGCGATGATGAAAACACAAATGGCGACGACTCAAAAGCTCTGCTACCCCCACTTAAAACAAAAGAAAAGCTGGAGTTTTCAAGAATCGAATCTATTGAGAAGTTTACACAAAAACCGGCCAGGTATACTGAGGCAAGCCTTGTGAAACATCTCGAAGAACTTGGTATTGGCAGGCCATCGACTTATGCCCCAACAATTTCTACTGTTCAAAACCGCGGATATGTTTTAAAAGAAGATAGGCCGGGTATCGATCGTAGCTTCCAATATATTTTGCTCGAAAACGATGCAATATCAGAGAAAACAAAACAGGAAGTCTACGGTACCGAAAAATCTAAACTTTTTCCAACCGATATTGGAATGGTTGTCAGTGATTTTCTACTGGAGAATTTTGTCAATATCATGGACTACAATTTCACAGCACTTGTTGAAAAGGATTTTGACAAAATAGCGGAAGGAAATAAAGAATGGCAAGATATGATCAAGGCGTTCTATAAACCCTTTCACGAAAAAGTAGAGTACACTGTAAAAAACTCGGAGGCAGGAAACGGGAAACGTCAATTAGGAATCGATCCAAAATCAGGAAAACCTGTATTGGTGCGTATTGGCCGCTATGGCCCGATGGCACAGATTGGAGATATGGAAGATGAAGAAAAACCGAAATTTGCAGGTTTACGAAAAGATCAATCAATAGAAACCATTACCCTTGAAGAAGCCCTGGAACTTTTTAAGTTGCCGCGTGATCTGGGAGAATACGAAGAGGCAGTTGTTACAACTGCAATCGGAAGGTTTGGCCCTTATGTAAGGCATAAAAGCAAATTCTTTTCTTTAAAGAAAGATGTTGACGATCCAATGTCAATTAAATTGGAACGTGCTATCGAGCTAATTGAAGAAAAACGCGAAGCCGACAGAAAAAAAGTAATAAATATTTTTGAAGAACCAGAGATATCGGTTTTAAATGGCAGGTGGGGACCCTACATATCTTATAAGAAAAAGAATTATAAAATTCCTAAAAAAACCGATCCGGCAAGTCTTAATATCGAAGATTGCCTGAAATTGATCGAAGCAGGAAGCAAGACGAAATCAAAAAAGAAGAAATAAAAAAATCAAATTATTTGTATTCTGTATTGATTTTCATTTTACATTTGACAGATTAATTAATAGGAATTTGGAACAGCTTATCGACATATTAAAATATTATCTTGATTATCAGGATTCGATTCTGGAAAAACCGGAATTTGATTCCTTACACAAGGATACTATTGGTAAGAAAATAAGCATCTTGTCCGCTGATTTTGACTATACAGAGCTTCGTTCATTTCATTTTGCCCTTCTCGGAGTAAAAGAAAACCGGAATACCGAAAACAAAGGTAGTTCACTTGCACCCGGTAAAATTAGAGAGGCTTTTTATCACTTATTCCCATCTACCTCAAAATTAAAATTGCTTGATTTAGGCGATTTGAAAGAAGCCAATACGGTAAACGATACATATTTTGCATTACGCGATCTTATCGAAGCACTTATTGATAACAATATTATCCCAATAATTATGGGAGGTGGCCAGGATCTGACTTATGCCCAATACAAAGCATATCACAATCAAAAACAACAAATTAGCCTGACCTCAATTGATAGTTTGATTGATCTGGGTGAAATGGGTTTACCATTTACCGCCCATACTTTCCTCGGCAAAATATTAACCGAAGGAGGGCAACAACTTTTTAACTATACCAATATAGCATGTCAGCAATACTTAGTTTCACCTGCTGATTTTGAAATGATGGATAACCTGTTTTTCGATGTTTACCCTCTTGGCGATATACAAACAGATATTCATAATGCCGAACCGGCTATTAGAGATAGTCAGATTATCAGTTTCGATATGTCGGCCATTAGAGTAAGCGAAGCCCCCGGAACAAGATTTTCAACTCCAAATGGATTGTATGGAAACGAAGCCTGCCAACTTGCATGGTATGCAGGCATGAGCGAAAAAGTATCATCTTTTGGGATATATGAAGTTAATCCCACCATCGACGAAAGGGAACGTACATCTTTTCTGGCAGCCCAAATAATCTGGCATTTTATTGATGGCTTTTATAATCGTATAAATGATTATCCAAATTTCGACCAAAACAAACATGAGATTTCATACCACGATGTCGAGGTTTTGGAGCATAAATTGAGTTTTGTCCATAGCAAAAGTTCAGGCCGTTGGTGGATAAAAATTCCTGAATCAAAAAAATATGTTAATAATAGTATTATAATCTCATGTGATTATAATGATTACAGAATGGCCTGCGAGGGAGATATTCCTGAAAGGTTGTGGCGTATATATCAGAAAGTCAATTGAATAATAAATTTAATCAAAAAAAGTTAATGCATGATGAAATATTTAAAGCGATTAATGGGTTTCTTTAAAATAGTTGAAAAGCAGGAAAATGCAGGGGCTATACTGTTTTTATAAACTTTGAATTATTCATAAAATTTGTTGATCAAGAATATTTTTACTTATTTTACCATCTTGTATATCAATTAACCGTATGAGATTAGAGATTTAAGAACATCATTATGAAAAGATTACTGACATTTGTTACACTTAGTCTGTTCATGTTTTCTGCGTATTCGCAGCAAGACCCTCAGTTTAGCCTTAACATGTTTACACATGCAGCGATAAATCCCGGAGCAGCAGGAAGTAATGATGGAGTATGTGCAACTGCTCTTATTCGTGAGCAATGGTTAGGTTTTGAAGGTCGTCCTTCTTCAAAAATTTTCAATGCAAACACTCCACTTTCTTTTATTGGCCTCCCCATTGGAGCAGGAATTACTATTACAACTGATAATGTAGGCTTTTATAAGAATGTAAGTTTTAACCTGGCAGGTTCCTACCTGTTAGATTTAGGAAGCGGCAAGTTAGGTATCGGTGTTGATTTTGGTTTTAACAACCACGCTTTGTCTAATACCGATTGGCTTGGACCGGGAGCAAATGGTGGAGGTGTACCTAGCGATCCTGGGATACCAAACGATGAAAGTGCAATGGCGGTAGATCTTGGTTTTGGTGTATTTTACAAAGATGACAAAATGCACCTTGGAGTTGCAGCGCGTCACCTGAACGAAGCTACAATGGAATTCAATGCCCAATCAATGCCCCCATTAAAAAGACATTATTACATTACGGGAGGCTATAACATTCAGTTACCCAATCCTTATTTCGAACTTAAGCCATCAATATTTACGAAATACGATGGAGCTTCGATGCAAATGGATGCAAATGTAATTTTAGAATATAACAAGAGAATATGGGGCGGAATGAGTTATCGCCTCGAAGATGCTTATGTTGCCATGTTTGGGATGGATTTCGAAGGTGGATACTCTTTTGGAGTAGCCTGGGATTTTCCAGTAACAGAGATTGGTACTTATGCCAGTGGATCAATAGAGTTCTTTTTACGCTATTGCTTCTACATAAGTGCTGATTCAAGAAGAGGACGTGGTAGAGCAATATGGGATTAATAACAAAGATATTTGTGCAACAAATACCGGAGGTAGTATGAAAAAAATAAAATTATTGGTTGTTTTCCTTGCAGTTCTTGCAAGCAGTTGCGGGAATTATGGCAATGGCGAATTAACCGGCCCGGAAGATCGTGAACGCTGGTTTACGACGGATCCCTATGGTATGAAATTCATTAAAATGGGAACATACAACATGGGGGGTAACGATCAAGATGTACCTTGGGCTATGACAGCACAAGCCAAAACAGTTTCGATTCCTCCCTTCTGGATGGATGAAACTGAAATTACAAACAATGAATACAGACAGTTTGTAAGGTGGGTGCGCGATTCATTGGCCAGGATGATGCTTGGTATCGAGTTCGAAGAAGATTTCCTCTATACAGAAGATGAAAACGGGGAATTGATCGAGCCTCCTTTTATTAATTGGGAAACTCCAATTGATTGGAAAGATCCTGAGTATGCAATGCTTCTTGAGGAACTATACCTCTCGGAAAACGAAAGATTTTATCGTCGTAAGGAAATAGATACGCGGAAATTAAATTATACTTACTGGTGGGTTGATTTAAAACAAGCAGCCAAGAAGTTTAATTTCGATGGCGATATTCGACATCATTACAATGAAGAGTCGCAAAGGTACACAGGTCAGGTTCGTAACGAGAGAGGCGAGATGGTCGATGTTGTTGATCGTTCAGCATTCATTATGAAAGATGTAATTAATGTATATCCAGACACACTTTGTTGGATAGCAGATTTTACATATTCGTTTAACGAACCTATGACAAATGCCTATTTCTGGCATCCTTCTTACGATCATTATCCGGTGGTTGGTGTAAATTGGAAACAAGCAACAGCTTTTTGTCGTTGGAGAACACAGCTTCAAAACGGATACATCCGATCACAGGGTGGCTCGTTTGTACAGGATTATCGTTTACCACTCGAATCGGAATGGGAATATGCCGCACGAGGTGGACAAGACCTTTCGATGTACCCTTGGGGTGGATATTATACAAGAAATTATCTTGGATGTTTTCTTGCCAATTTTAAACCAATGCGTGGAAATTATGTAGATGACGGAGGAATTTACACTGTTCCTGTTGCAAGTTTTGAGCCTAATGATTTTGGCCTTTACGATATGGCAGGTAATGTTGCAGAATGGACCTCAAATGCATTCTCCGAATCGGCATATAGTTTTATGCACGATCTTGCACCGGATTACCAATACGATGCACAATCCGATGATGCCTGGACATTGAAGAGAAAAGCCATTCGTGGAGGATCTTGGAAGGATATTGGATATTATCTTCAAAATGGTATTCGGTCTTATGAATATCAGGATACAGCTAAATCATATATTGGCTTTCGTTGCGTACGCTCATTTCTGGGTCGCGATATTAACGATGCAGGCGGAAATCAGGTTTATTAGAATTTCATCATTAACAGAACTAGTATTATTTTTTATTTAACTAAATTAAATTTTTTACACAATGAATCTTACCGAAATAGTTCAGAGTAAAGTCTATAAAGGTTTCATGGCAAAACTGTATGGTTGGGGTGCATCTGTAGTGCTTTTAGGCGCATTATTTAAGATAAATCACTATCAGGGTGCAGGAACAATGCTTCTTATTGGTTTGTCGGTAGAGGCTGCAATTTTCTTTTTCTCGGCATTTGAACCACTACACGAACAATATGACTGGAGTCTTGTATATCCCGAACTGGCAGGAATGGACGATAGTAGTGAACTTGTACGCGAAACAGATAAAGGTCTTGGCTCTGGCAGTATTGCCGATATGATTCTTGAAAAAGCCGAGATCAGTAAAGAAACATTAGAAAAATTAGGTGCTGGTATAAATAATCTTAGTGATACTACGGCAGCACTTTCTGATGTTGCTGATGCTAGTATTGCTACTAAAGAATATGTCGATAGTGCACAAAAGGCATCTGAAACTATGCAGGGAATTTCACAATCATCAGAAACTTATCAGGAACTTGCCCAAAATTTAGGTGACAATTTGAATTCGGTTTCGGAAGGAAGTACGAAATATGCTGTACAGATTGAATCAATGAATAAACACCTGACAGCCTTAAATGCTGTTTATGAAATGCAACTGCAAGGTACTAATAAACATTTTGAAAATTCTACCGAGGCGTATGATGGCTTAGGCAAGATGATGAATAATTTAAAATTATCGGTAGCAAGTACTGAAAAGTATAAAGATGAAGTTACAAAACTTGGAGATAAACTCGAAGCATTAAATACTATCTATGGTAATATGCTTTCGGCAATGAATCTTAATAAATAGGCCTCAAAAGCTGATAATATAAAAATAACTAATTCAGAAGATAGAATATGGGTGCAACGAATTGTCCAGAAACCCCCAGACAGAAAATGATAGCAATGATGTATCTCGTGTTGACAGCACTGTTGGCATTGAACGTGTCGCGCGAGATTGTCGAAGCTTTTAAGTTGGTTGAGGGTGGATTAAATAAATCTATTGAGAATTTCAACGAAAAGAACAAATCAATATATGACAGCTTTTCGCAGGCCGAAATGGAAAACGCCGATAAGGTAGGGCCCTGGAGAGTGAAAGCTGATGCTGTTAAGGCTCAAGCCAAGAGCTTAAGTGATTATATTCAGGACTTGAAAATTTTAATTATTCAAAAGGCTGATGGCATGGATGCTCTTGCAGTGAAAGACCGTGAAGTGTTTTCCGAATTAATTGTAAAGGATGATAATCTTGATATTGGTGGTGAAGTAATGATTGGATCCGACCTAAATGGAGAAGCATATACGCTGAGTGAGAAAATAGAGGATTATAAAAATTTTCTTATTAAGGAGATTGATGCGCCTAGATTGGAGAAATCATTTAAAAAAGTATTGAACACCGATAATCCACCAAAAAAGAAAGGATCGACTGAGAAAAAAACCTGGGAAACTGTAAGGTTCGACAATTTACCATTGATTGCTGTAATTACTATGCTTTCTAAAATTCAGATTGACATCAGTATTACCGAATCGGATGCAATAAACCATTTGTATAAGCAAATTGGGGCACTTGATGTAAAAGTAAATAAAATTGATGCTGTAGTAAGATCTAAATCAAGCTATATTTTCAAAGATGGCACTTACGAAGCTGAAGTTTTTCTTGCGGCATTTGATACAACTCAGCAGCCTACTATTTACGTTGGCCGCGTAGATTCTACTGTAGATGATGACGGAAATGTTGCTTTTTTTATGGCAGGAGATATTGGTGTAGATTATGATACTTTGCATGTAGAAAATGGCGTTGGAAAATATTCAACTATTGGCCGAAACCTTTCACCAAGTGTGAAATGGGGTGGATTAATTGAGATAAACACACCGGCAGGTCTTATGAGATATCCTTTCGAAGCCGATTATCAGGTTGGCGATATTGGTTTAGTTGTATCACCAACCAAAATGAATGTGTTCTATATTGGAGTAGAAAACCCTGTTGATATTTCGGTTCCTGGTGTTCCAAAAGAAAATATTATTGCATCAATGACTAATGGAACTATTAAGGAAGATAAGAAAAACGGAGGTTGGGTAGTTCGACCAAAAAGAGGTGATTTAAAAGGAAAGAATACAAAAATAACTGTTAATGCCGAAATTGACGGAAAGAAACGGAATATGGGTTCGGTTTCGTTTAGAGTAAAAATGGTACCCGATCCGGTAGCAAAAGTTAATATGAGTAAAGGTGGTATAATTAGACGTGATATTTTGTTAGCACAAACAGGAGTTTTTGCTGAAATCGAAAATTTCGATTTCGAAATGCCTTTTAGAGTTATTGCATTTGATATTACTGCAATACAAAAAGGATTTGAAGTTGTTGAATCTTCAAATAGCAACAAGTTTTCCAGTAGTCAGCGTGAACTTCTAAAAAGACTTCGACGAGGAGATAAAGTAAACTTTGAAAATATTAAGGCAAAGGGTAGTGATGGTATAAAAAGAAGCCTTTCCTCACTTATTTTTAAGCTTCAGTAATCAAAAAATAAATTTAGCGATGAAAAGATTAGCAAGTCTCATTTTAATAAGCATTTTAGCGGGCATTTTAGTTCCGAAAATTTCAACTGCACAAGGAGTTTTGAACGGTATATATGTGAAATATCGCGACAAACAACGAAAACCAGTTGCTTACAAGCCTTTACGTGAAGCGGATGTAATGTGGTCTAAATTTATTATGCGCAGAGTTGATTTGCGAGAGAAGTTAAACCATCCATTATATTATCCTACAACCGCGATTCAGGAAAGAATGAGTTTAATTGATCTTTTATTGCATGGAATAAAAAATGAAGGATTAACAGCCTTTAATCCTGATGGATGGGCAGGAGAAGAGTTTAATGTGCCAATGACCTGGCCGGAAATTGAAGCAAAATTTGATGCAGGAGCAGATACAATTCAGGTTATGAATGTTGAAACTGGTGAAATGGAAGAAAGATACTCTACGAATGAAATAACTTCTTATGAGGTGAAACAATACCTTGTAAAGGAAATGTGGTATTTCGATCGAAAGTATTCTACTCTTAATGTTAGAATTATTGGTCTTTGTCCCATCAGGGAATATACGAAAATGGGCTCGGCCGATATGAGTATTGAATCATTGGCCCTTTTGGAAGAATCAGCAGAAGAAGCAACTCAAAGGAAATTGTTTTGGATTAGTTTTGTAGAATTCAGGCCATTGTTTGCTAACCACGAAGTAATGAACCCATATAATGATGCAGAGCGACGTTCGTTTGATGATATTTTCTTTAAGCGTAAATTTTCGAGCTACATTGTTCAGGAATCAAACATTTATGATAACAGAAACATAAATGAATATTCGCTTGGCAGAAATACATTATTAGAATCAGAAAGAATAAAAAACTGGGTTTTTAATCTCGAACAAGATATTTGGGAATATTAGAAATAAAATTAAAAC
>JAYENH010000640.1:0-2281 GCA_034721995.1 Bacteroidota bacterium | reverse complement strand
TTCCAGAAATATCGTTTAGTGCAAGCTTGGAATTAGTATCATAATTTAGAATTTCAATATTAATATTTTCTTCCGAAGGATTTGGATACACACGTATTTGTCCGGTTTTTTCGGGTATATCAGGTTTGTCAAGTATAATGGGCATTGAAAAATCAGTAAGCTTTGGAAGATGGTCCGAAGCTGTTTCAGTGTCGTTTTGTTGCAAACCATACTGCGTAAGTCTTGCCGGTGTCATTACAGCAGTGTTCATGGTATAAGCTTTTTCAGACACAAAATCACCTTCGCTTGCAATGGCAAAATCCAAACGGCCAGGCCAATAGCTGCTCAGGTTATCCTGCCATGTAAAAGCCATTCGCCTATCGGTTTGCATTGCAATAATATCGGCCAGATCGCTATTGTCCCAATCGGGAGAAATGGGGTTGCCAAACTGGGCCGTATCAACAATATCGCCTGTAATTAAAGTTGTTAATTGTTGACTGTAACCAACCAGGTTTAAATCGCCACTTAGCACAAAAGGTGTTCCGGCCGGCACGTCAATTAATCCGCCCGGGGTTTTTATATCACGCACAAAATTTATAAAGGCATCGGCCTCGCGTTGCCTGATAGAATCGCCATCGCAACATTTGAAATGGGCATTTATAACAACAATATCATGTTGGTATTCAACGGGTAAATCAATCAACGAAGCAGTCAACCTACGGTCTGGCAATATTTTCCAGTTTTGAAGAATAGGGTAACGCGAACAAGTAATATTGGCACCGTCAATTTTCCAGCAACTCCATGATGCCCCACCACTAAGCGGCAGCCATGAATTGAGCAGGTTTTTTGCTTCGTACCATTGGGTGTCCCAACATTCGTTAAAAGTAATAATGTCAGGGGCAACGGCTGTTATTACTCTCTCGAAAGCTGGCTGGCGTTGAGTATCAATCAGTCCATTAAAAAGTGTATTATAGCTGAGCAAACGCAGATGCCAGCTGTCGGTTTTTGCCAAATCTATTGGAGTGTAAGCTGGCACGGGGGTATCATCAAAAATATATGTATATGTTTGACCAACATTTGGCATAAGGTCTCCATTTGTCGTCTGATCGACAAAACATATTTTTATTGTATCGCCCGTAAACAAAGGGTTCAGGTTATCGGGGTAAGCATTCCGGCTGACGGCCATTTCAAACTGATTGCTTGTTACCGTAGGAATGGCATAGAATTCAATATCATCATGATGGATATATAAACTCGAAGTACCGTAATTGAAATAACCATAGCGTCCACCCAATTTCCAACCAAGCTCGGCACCAATACCATTTACCGAATATCCGGTTGAGGCATCATTATCGGTATCAATTTCCAGGAACAGGTCATTACTACTATTTAATTGCATTTCGTTGGCAACAGTAAATTTTATATACAAATATGCACTGTCGTTCGACACGGAAAAAGACAAAAGATCGATAGCTGCTCCATCGCCCTGCGTATCATTGAATGTATCGCTTGCCATTGTCCAGTCATCAAACAGGCCATCAAGCCCAATAGGTAGGGATTGGGCAAAAGTTGAAATTTGCACCGAAAGGAAGAAAGTGATCAGGATAATTAAATATGTTCTCATTATTATTATTATTATTATTTGCGATGCGAAAATAGTTAAATCTTTTAGTTATGAGTATTTGTGGCTAAATTGACTTTTCGGAGTGGGCTCAAGTATACTATATTGACAATGCCAAAAAAGTTAAGGCTAAAGAATAAGTATTTTTCCTGATACAAAAAATTCCTCGCTTTTAAGTATCTGAAAAAAGATTATTCCCGCTGGAAATTTTGCGGCTTGGATTTTAAATTTATTCCCTCTGGTATTTTCAGAATAAACAGTTTTTCCTGATGAATGAAAATATTTTATGTTGCAGGTTTCGGCGGCAATATTTTCAAACACGATCTGCCCCTCAGAAACTATGGGGTTGGGAATAATTAAAACCTGATTTTCGCTGAAGTCAAACAAATCCTGAGAAATAATTTTTGAAATGCCCAGGCCAATCATATCAATTCGGTAATAATTTACTGAATTTAAAACCGGATGAAGATCATCGAAAGAGTAGCTTTCATCATAAAACGGGCTTCCGCAAATTCCGGGGATGCTGCCAATATTTTCAAAATTTATTGAATCGCCCGAATGTTGGATTATTGTTCCGCCACATTGAAATCCTCCTTTAATTGTCCAGGCCAAACGTATGTTTCCATCGTCGACAAAAGCATTAAAGCGGACGAGGACGGAATCTAATTGTGCCATCAACAT
>JAYENH010000639.1:0-2284 GCA_034721995.1 Bacteroidota bacterium | reverse complement strand
GTCTGGTTTTACATGCCGTGGTTTTATTTTAACTTTGATATCGAAATTCCCGACACTGCCCGATTTTTCGATAATCTCGGCTCCGGTGAATAAGGTAATATTCTCGTAAGTTTCGATTCTTTTGTACAATTTACCAATTACTTCTCTTCCTGTTTCGTTGGTTGTAAAAAGTTCGTTCCATTGCGATATCCTTCCTCCGACAAAATATTCCCTTTCGATTAAAAAGACTTTAGAACCCATGTCTGCAAGTTCGATTGCGGCACGCATACCTGCAACCCCGGCCCCAACAACGGTAACAATATTTTCTGACGAAATTTTCAATGATGTTAGTGCTTCGGAATGTTTCGCTCTTTCAACCCCGGCCCTTACAAGCATTATTGCTTTTTCGGTTGCTTCGTTTGGGGTATCGGAATGTGCCCAGGAACATTGCTCACGAATATTTACCTGAACATAGTTATATGGGTTCATGCCTGCCCTTATTGCTACATTCCTGAAAGTAAACAAATGAAGCTTGGGCGAGCAGGAAGCCATTACCATTGCATCAAGGTTTTTCTCCTTTATATCCTGAATAATTTCGTTTTGAGTAGAATCGGCACAAGCAAACATGGCGACTTTTGCAAGTTCAACACCATCTTCTTTTGCAATAACTTCTTTTACCTTTTCTACATTAACATAGTCGGCAATGTTCGAGCCGCACATACAAATATAAACACCGATTTTATTTCTCATTTTTTGCTCCTCCTTAAACAGCCTGCTGCTTCAGATGATGCTGCCCCGGCCGATAAAATTGAATCAGGAATATCCATAGGCCCTGCTGCGGTCCCTGCAACAAAAACGCCTTCAATATTTGTCAGTGCCGGATTTGCCAGTTCATCAATTTGTTTTACATAATTGAAATTATCCTGTTCTATTTTTTCTGATTTAAACATCTTTGTAAAATCAGTATTTGGTAAAATTCCTACCGACAATACAACAAGATCGTGTTCTGCTTCTTTTACCTTACCTTCTTCAATATCCTCGTATCTTAAAATTAGATTCCCATCTTCTTTTTCTTTAATCAATCCAACTTTGGCTTTAATAAATTCGACACCCATTCCTTTTGATTGCTGATAAAACTCGCAGAAACCTTTGCCGAATGCGCGAATATTTATGTAATAAAGAGTTACATCGGCCATAGGTAATGCCCCCATTATAAGTTGGGCTTGTTTTACCGAATACATGCAGCATACTTGCGAGCAAATAGGGTTTCCAACCGTTTCGTCGCGCGAACCGGTGCATAATACATAGGCAATATTATCGGGCATTTTACCATCCTTTGGTCGCAAAACTGCATTGTATGGCCGGGTTGGCACAAGTTGCCGTTCCATTTGCATGGAGGTAACAACGTTTTTGTATTTCCCAAACCCGAACCGGGGGATAAGTGTCGGATCGAAAAGTTCGTACCCTGTTGCAATAACTACTGATTTTACTTTGATTTCAGAGAGTTTCTCTTCTTGTGTAAAATCGATACAATTTGCAGGGCACACTTTTTCGCACAATCCGCAAAGAATGCAATTTTCTATGTCGATAGCTGCGATACGTGGATTTGCTATGCTGAAAGGTACATAAATAGCTTTTCGCCCTACCATGTCCCATTGATATTGGTCTTCGACAACCACGGGGCATTTTTCTTCGCATATCTGACAGCCTGTACAATCGTCGGTTACATATCTTGGTTTTTCGACAAGGATAGCTGACAAATCACAATCAGTATGTTTTTCAATATCTTTGATTTCGCAATTTGTACGAATCGTAATATTAGGATGTCGTGCTGTTTCAGAAACTTTTGGTGTTGTGATACATGCACCGCAATCAAGTGTAGGGAAAACTTTGCTGAGATGTATCATTTTTCCTCCTATCGAAAGGTCCTTTTCAACAAGAAGGATTGTGTAACCAATGTTCGCAAGGTTTAATGCCGCCTCTTCGCCGGCAATTCCTCCACCAATTACAACAACATCGTATTTGTTATTTTTCAATTTGTTGTCAGGCATATTTTTTTTTTTAGTTCAGAGTTCAAAGTTTAGAGTTCAAAGGTTCAGTGTAATCGTCAATCGTCAATCATCAATCGTCAATCATCAATCGTCAATCGTCAATCATCAATCATCAATCATCAATCGTAAATCAAGAAAGTTCTTCTACGAAGTTTTTCATGTGCTTTACAAAAGGCTCTGCACAAACCGAACAAATTGCGGCCATTTTCAGTTTTGCCGGTTGTATCCCTTTCTCCTTCATTATTTTATGTGTA
>JAYENH010000638.1:0-2286 GCA_034721995.1 Bacteroidota bacterium | reverse complement strand
GAGAGAATCTGAGTTGAATCATTTTTGAGTAAAACAACTTTAGGTGCAAAGCCATAATACAAGCCATAATGGATCTCAAAATTATTCCATCTAAAAGGGTTGTTCGTATAGATTATGCTGTTTATTGAATCAGCGTATTTGTCGGGTAAGATTGAAATTTTGGCAACATCTGATAAGGCATCATCAATTTTATAATTAGTGACAATGTCATTTAATGTTATTGAAAAATTGCTGAATTCTCTGTTGTTTAATGGACCACTTATGATTTTAAAATATGAATCCTGATTATCATAAACTGTTTGTCCTTCGGTTAGAGAAAATATCCCTTCAAATTTATATAGAAAATTTAAAATGATGCCAACAACTATTAATATCAATGAGAAGTGAAATAGTATTGAACCTAAGTGGCGAGTAATTAATAAAGTTTTTTCTGTTTTATATATTATTTTGAATCTTTTAATATTACATGCAATTAAATTAATCGCTAATAATCCAAGTAAGATAAAAAAAGGCGGAGCATAATAAATTCTATCAAGAGCAAGATTTTCAATAATAAAATAATATTCACCCAAATATTCCTGCCAGCTAAGAATCTGATTTGATGCAATATCTTTTTGAGGAATTATTGCGGCAACAATTATATGCAACAGCAATAATAATATCAGAGTAAAAGCAATACGGGTTGAACCAATATCAAATTTTAATTTCCCAAGCATTAACTAATAACCAGAACCAGAGTGAGTTTTGCAAACCTCGGACCAACATTCTCTATTGACATAATCCATGTCACACATCATTCCGTTGACAAAAGCATCTACCGGTTGGCCTAATCCAGCAGAACCGGTTCTTTCGTTATAATTCCAAATTTTATTTTGACCATGTACCAACAAACCGGGGGGAGGTGTGCCGCCTGACCATGAAGTTGTAGAAACCCCTAAACCGGAAGTGCTTGCATAATCCCACATGTGACAGGCAAAACAACCAGTAGCAAATTGGTGAGCCCCTTTAGTGGCAGGATGCTGGGAAAATCTACTTGAGGACGCCGAGCCATCCCAGTAAACCGTAGATCTATGACAGTTAAGACACAATGGCGTGCCAACTACATCGTCAGAAACAATAGATGCAACTAATATATGATCTGCGTTAGACCCATGTGGACCTTCGGGATCTGTGCTCGTGCTTGAGCGATGGCAATCAGAACAATAATTAGAACCTGAGGAACCCCATGGTTCAAACATTGTTGTTGAATTACAAAAAGAGTTTTGATTGGCGATAGTAATACCGTGTGTTGATGGATAATTAGGATTGATTTCTTCAGCTAAATTACGATTGCCACTTGGGAGCGTAACATAATTTGAATGGCATTTCAAACATATCTGATATTCTTTAGTAGCTGGCTCAACTTTGGTATAGCCTGATGGAGCTGTAAAAACATTTGCATTGTCTGTTGGAGTAGCCGGCGTTGGCCATGATGTTGGTTCGACTCCCCAAACTCCTTTTAGTGCTCCTGACACAAGATTACTTGAACCGTCATGGGTTCCGGTCTGGGCGGCATGTGGATTATGACAATCCTCGCATTCAGCATGACGATTACCATCTCCCAAATCAGTTGATGTTTCATCTGGTTTATGCCGTCCGCTATAAGTTCCGGTTGGGTGAGTATAAGTGCGACTAAAGGCATCATCAATAGCAATTGAAGTACTTGACATTGATTGTACCCCATATAAATCTCCGGATGAGTGACAGACTAAACAGGCTTTTTCTTCGAGAGGATCCGAAGGTGAAGAAACAGTTGAATCTGTCAGCATTCTACGATAAGGACTATCATGAAGACCAAACTCATTATATGATTTGGCAATTTGGTCGTTATGACATTTAACACAGTTGGCATTAAAAGATGAGCCATCACCAAAGGTTGACGAAGGTGCATTATAGTTATGAGCATTCGAGGCGTCAAAGTCAGATTTTGGTATAACAATCGTTTCGGTTGTGCCGTCTGGCTGAGTGTAACTTTTCGTCTGAACCGAAATGTGACAGGACAAGCATATTCCACCGCTACCAGAAGAGGTATAATCAGAATTCAAAAAAACAGTTCCATCTCCTTGAACTACTGAAGATGTTATATCTATTCTTAGATTAGCCGCCCTCGTTGCACCTACTCCAGAGTTTACATCATCGCGGAAAATATCATGATTGACATGGCACATCAAACATGTTTTGGATGATGTAGTATAATCAGCATTATCGGAGTTTATCTGATGATGATAAGATGAAGTGCTGGAATTC
>JAYENH010000637.1:0-2287 GCA_034721995.1 Bacteroidota bacterium | reverse complement strand
GAATGATCGAGAATAGCAATGTTGGCATCGCGTATTTCGTTTGAAATAACAAAACCAAAAATCAGCAATTGCGCTATGGGCATCCCAAACAGGATTATCATTGTCCGGTAATCGCGGAAAATATGCAGAAACTCTTTTTTTACAAATGCAAGGAATCGGTTCATGGTTTTGTTCTTATAGTTTTTGTAATTTGGTCATTTAATCTAAATATAGATTACGCCCTTACAGGGCTTTTATTCCTTTCTATTAGTTTATCATAATCAATTTTTGATCGCTAATTGCTGACCGACTAATCCCGCGCAAGTTTCAAAAAAACCTCGTTCATGCTTTCGGCCCTGAATTGTTTTTTCAGTCTGTCGGGCGTGTCTAATGCGGCTATTCGGCCATCTACCATAATAGAAACACGGTGGCAATACTCGGCCTCGTCCATATAGTGGGTGGTTACAAAAATCGTAATGCCCTGTTCCACTGTCTCGTAAATTAAATCCCAAAACTGTCTCCGGGTAATTGGGTCTACTCCTCCTGTGGGTTCGTCTAAAAAAACAATTTTGGGCCGGTGCAAAACGGCAACCGAAAAAGCCAGTTTTTGTTTCCAGCCCAAAGGGATTTCAGATATTAGTTTGTTGGCATAATCTGTCATTTGCAACCTGGCAAGAAGTTCTTTTGTGCGCTCTTTAATTAATTTTGCCCGCATCCCGTAAATGCCACCGAAAAAACGGATATTCTCAAAAACCGTAAGGTCTTCGTAAAGCGAAAACTTCTGGCTCATATATCCTATGTTGCGTTTTATCTGTTCGGTTTTTTTGTATACATCAAAACCGGCCACTACTGCTGTTCCTGATGTTGGGGAAGAAAGGCCACTAAGAATTTTAATAGCTGTGGTTTTGCCTGCTCCGTTTGCCCCGAGGAAGCCAAAAATTTCGCCCTTGTACACATCAAAACATAAATCCTTGTTGGCCGTGAAGTTGCCGAATTTCTTCACCAGCTTATCGACATGGATAATTATTTGCCCGTTTCGTTTATCCTGATTTTTCATCATTTTAATATTTCGTCCCGCAGATTTCGCAAATCCTACAGATTTTCGCTGATGGATTTTTATGTATTATTTATCAACAAAGTCCACCTTCCAACTCCCTACTTCCGTCTTCCATCTTCCGACTTCCCGCTTCATTACTAATTGACAGCCGCATAAAGCAATCCTCGATATTTGCATTTATTTTTTTTATTGAAGTGGATTTTAAATTATTTTCCTCCAGCATATTTAATAATTGTTCATCAGAAATAGTTTTACCGGCAAGCGAGAAATGAATACTTTGTCCAAACAAATGAGCCGAATGTTCGCCAAATTTTTCGTTTAAGCTATTTTTAAATTGATGAAGATTATCGGCCTTTATCTCGAAAAGATCGCCATCAAATTCTTTTTCGATTTGTTTTGGCGGGGCCACCGAGAGCAATTCCCCTTTTTGGATAAGGGCACACGATCGCACATTGCAGCCTCGTCCATGTAGGGAGTTGAAACCAGCACTGTTATTCCCCTGTTTTTCAAAGATTGCAGCATGTCCCAAAATTCTTTGCGCGAAACAGCATCGACACCGGTTGTGGGTTCGTCGAGTACAATTACTTCGGGATTGTGGATCAGCGCACAGCACAAGGCCAGTTTTTGTTTCATCCCTCCTGAAAGTTTTCCGGCTTTTCTGGTATTAAACATTTCAATTTGCCGGTAAATATCTTTTATCAGATGGTAGTTTTCCTTAATAGTTGTACCGAAAACCGTAGCATAAAAATTCAGGTTCTCCTCAACAGTTAAATCCTCATATAACGAAAACCTGCCGGGCATATACCCGATGTGCCTGCGTAACTCCCTGAAATTTTTAACTACATCTTTTCCAAGCAAAAAAACTTCCCCCTTGTCGGGTAACAGCAAGCTAACAAGAATACGGAACAAAGAGGTTTTTCCCGCACCATCGGGGCCAATTAAACCAAACAATTCGGCCTTGTTCACATAAAGCGAAATATTTTTCAAAGCCAGAGTATCGCCGTACGATTTATATAGATTATGAATATGGACTATTGGCATATCCTCTGAAGTATTGGTGAATGCAAGTTGTTGGCTCGTAGTGTATGCCATGGTTTCCATCAATTTTGTTTTAAAAGTTTGTTATTTCTGTTTTCAGGAACAACTACGGTTTAATATAAATCTAATATCGATACTAAAGGTTTGGCGGTATGAAGCAATGGAGATTGCGAAGCTGCTTTCAAATAAAAATACAACGAACTTTGATAAGAG
>JAYENH010000636.1:0-2289 GCA_034721995.1 Bacteroidota bacterium | reverse complement strand
CGACTACCGACTGCCGACTACCGACTGTGGACCGCCAACACCACACTCCTTTTGCCTTTTATCATTTATAATAATTATTATATTTGATGTGTATTTATATTTCTAAATTATGCCATACAAAGAGAAAAAAGTTGAAAAATTGTTTTATACTATTGGAGAGGTAGCCAAAATGTTTGACGTAAACCATTCGACTATCCGTTATTGGGAAAACGAATTCGATATTCTGAAACCAAAGAAAAACAATAAAGGTAACCGGATGTTTACACCTGCCGATATTGAAAACCTACATGTAATTTATTATTTGTTGAAAAAGCAGGGGCTTACACTTAAAGGCACAAAAAAACGACTTCAGGAAAACAAAGAAGGGACATTTCGATCGGTTGAATTGATAAAACGACTTGAATACATTAAAGACCAACTTAATGAATTAAAATCCCATATTTCCTGATTTAGTCCTCAGTCTACAGTCCACTGTCTACAGTTGGCATACTTCCGAAATCCTGTATCAAGCAACCAGTAAGCAGTATCCAATCACTGAACCCGATAACTATCAGTTCTGAACTGGGAATTTTGAACTGGGAATCCCATATTTTTGTAGCTTTGTTGCCTGTTTTAAAATCAGAAAAAAAATGACAGTACAAGAAGTTTGTAATGCAATCGAAGATATTTCCCCTTTATCTTATCAGGAATCGTATGATAATGCCGGTTTAATTGTGGGCAACCCCGGGAAGGAAATATCGGGAGGACTTATAACAATTGATGTTACCGAAGATGTTGTTGAGGAAGCCATTCTGAAGAAATGCAATATGATTATTGCACATCATCCAATTATCTTTAAGGGACTAAAAAAACTGACAGGAAAAAATTATGTAGAACGTACTGTAATAAAGGCTATTAAAAATGATGTTGCCATTTATGCTGCCCATACAAATCTTGATAATGTTAGAGTTGGTGTTAATGCAAAAATTTGCGAAAAACTTGGTTTAGAGAATTGTCGTGTGTTAGTACCTCTCGAAAATGAACTTAAAAAGCTTGTTGTTTTTGTGCCTGAAAATCATGCTGATAAAGTTCGGTCTGCAATATTAGCTGCAGGAGCTGGTAAAATTGGCAATTACGATTATTGCAGTTTCAATTCAAGTGGTCATGGAACTTTTAGGGCAGGCAACAAAAGCAATCCTTTTGTTGGAAAACAGGGCGAATTACATTCCGAAGAAGAAATCCGTATCGAAACAATTTTCCCTAAAGTTAAGCAAGCCGCTATTATTCAGGCAATGGCAAATGCCCATCCTTATGAAGAAGTAGCTTACGATATATATCCGCTCGAAAATAAATATGAACTGGCCGGTGGAGGAATGATTGGTAATTTGCCTTTGCCTGTTGCTGAAAATGTTTTTCTGAAAAACTTAAAAGATGTTTTTGGAACGGGATGTATTAAGTACACAAATTTATTGCAAAGAAATATAATAAAGGTAGCTGTTTGTGGAGGAAGTGGAAGTTTTATGTTGAAAGATGCAATGGCTGCAAAAGCAGATATTTATATTTCAGGCGATTTTAAATATCACGAATTGTTCGATGCCGAAGGAAAAATACTAATTGCAGATGTCGGACACTTTGAAAGTGAGCAATTTACCAAAGAAGTTTTTTATGAACTACTTATGAAAAATTTCCCTAAATTTGCGCTCTATTTATCGGAGGTGAAAACAAACCCCGTAAACTATTTATAATCAATATAAAAATTGATAATGACAGATAAAAAAGAACTCACGGTAGAGGAAAAATTAAAAGCTCTTTATGAGCTACAGTCGAACGATTCGCAAATTGATAAGATTAAAATACTGCGTGGCGAACTTCCACTCGAAGTACGCGATTTGGAAGATGAGATTGAAGGCCTTGAAACACGTATCACGAATTTCAAAGATGAAGTCCAGCAGTTTTCGAATTCTGTTACTCAGAAAGATATTGAAATTAAAGATTGTACAGCTTTAATTAAAAAGTACACTGAGCAACAACTGAATGTGAGGAACAATCGCGAGTACGATTCTCTTACAAAGGAAATTGAGTATCAGACACTGGAAATTGAGCTTTGTGAAAAGCGCATCAGGGAATTTAACCAACAATCCGAAGAAAAGACCCAGGTAATAGCCGATTCAGAAAAGATTTTGGAAGAAAGAAACAACGATTTGACTCACAAAAAAAATGAACTCGACGAAATTATTGATGAAACCAGAAAAGAAGAAGATAATCTGGCTAAAAAGTCTGATAACATTCAAACTATTATAGAACCCAGGC
>JAYENH010000635.1:0-2289 GCA_034721995.1 Bacteroidota bacterium | reverse complement strand
CTGTGATACTCTCCCGCGAAAAGCGGGAGAGTATCACAGAGAGGAAAACCCAACAATACTAAAAAAGTGTAAACCCGGAAATGAAAAATGCCGAAAATATTTATAAACATTACGAAGTCTGAATTTTCCTTCTGATTTACTATTTTTGCAGATTCAAATTAATGCAGAAAATATATGTTTGAGAATTTAAGCGATCGACTTGAGAAATCTTTCAAATTACTGAAAGGTGAAGGAAGGATTACCGAAATAAATGTTGCTGAAACACTGAAAGATATCCGTCGGGCTTTACTCGATGCCGATGTTAATTTCAAGATAGCCAAAAGTTTTACCGATACGGTTAAAGAAAAGGCTATGGGCCAGGATGTATTAAAATCGGTAAGGCCGGGCCAAATGATGACCAAAATAGTGCACGATGAGCTGGCCGGGCTTATGGGTGGCGAAATGGTCGATATTAATATTAAAACCAGTCCCAGCATAATTTTAATAGCCGGACTGCAAGGTTCGGGTAAAACAACCTTTTCGGGAAAACTTGCCAACATGTTAAAAACCAAGAAAGGCAAGAACCCTCTTTTGGTGGCATGTGATGTTTACCGTCCTGCTGCTATCGACCAGCTTAAAGTATTAGGCGGGCAAATTGGGGTCCCCGTTTATACCGAAGAGGATAATAAGAATCCTGTTAAGATTGCCAAAGAGGCGATAAAATACGCCATGATGCACGGCCATAACCTGATTATTATTGATACCGCAGGTCGTTTGGCTATCGACGAGGGAATGATGAAAGAGATTGCCGATGTTAAAAAAGCTGTCGATCCTCACGAAACCCTTTTTGTGGTCGATGCAATGACAGGCCAGGATGCAGTAAACACAGCTAAGGAATTTAACGAAAGGCTCAACTTCGATGGGGTGATACTGACTAAACTCGATGGGGACACACGTGGTGGTGCAGCACTTTCAATCCGTTCGGTTGTTGACAAACCCATTAAGTTTGTAGGAACGGGCGAAAAAATGGATGCCCTCGAAATTTTCCACCCCGACCGGATGGCCAACAGGATACTTGGCATGGGCGATGTAGTTTCGTTGGTCGAAAAAGCACAGGAACAATACGATGTCGAGGAGGCCAGAAAGCTTCAGAAGAAGATTGCCAAAAACCAGTTCAATTTCGATGATTTCCTAAAACAAATTTCTCAGATTAAAAAAATGGGAAACCTGAAAGACCTTGCCGGTATGATCCCCGGAGTGGGCAAAGCCATAAAAAACATGGACATAGACGATGATGCTTTTGATGGTACCGAAGCTATTATTAAATCTATGACACCGGAAGAACGTGCCAATCCAACAATTCTGAACGGTAGCCGGCGCAAAAGAATAGCAAAGGGTAGCGGTACTAAAATTCAGGATGTAAACCGCCTGATAAAACAATTCGATGAAATGCGTAAAATGATGCGGATGATGACAAGCGGCAAAAAAGGTAAAGCACGAATGATGCAAAATATGCCAATGCGCAAGAGGTAGTTTCCAGTAGGCAGTCTTCAGTCAGCAGGCAGCAGGCAGAAGATTGAAAAAGATTGATGAGACAAATTGATGGAATAGATTGATGAATAATGATTAATAAAAAAAGAGCAAAATGTAGAGATCAGGCATGCCTTGTTTTTGTGAATTGAAAACTGAATAACAAATAAAATATAGAAGAATAAATACAGAGGACTGAAGACTGTGGAGGAACCTTACCATACGGAATAAGGAGTGTCCAACTTTGTTCGGACATCCTCGAAGCTTCACCACGGAATTCTAATTTTTGAACCGGGAACTCTAAACTCATAAAACCATGATATTAATTGACGGAAAACAAACATCGGCCACAATAAAAGAAGAAATCAAACAAGAAGTTTTTCATATTAAAGAAGCGGGAGGGAAAACTCCGTCGTTGGCTGTAATTATTGTTGGCGACGATGGTGCCAGCCGTACTTATGTGCGCAATAAAATGAAATCGTGCGAGCAGGTGGGGTTTCAATCTACTGTAATCGAACTTCCCGAAAGCACCGACGAAGCTACACTTCTTGCAAAAATTGCAGAATTGAACAAGGATGAAAGCATTGATGGTTTTATTGTTCAGCTGCCTTTGCCAAAACATATTTCTGAAGATAAAGTTATTGAGGCCATCGACCCTGCAAAAGATGTAGATGGTTTTCATCCTATTAACCTGGGTCGCATGATGATAGGTTTGCCAACATTTTTGCCTGCAACACCTGCCGGGATTGTTGATTTGCTCGAACGCTATAACATCGAAAC
>JAYENH010000634.1:0-2291 GCA_034721995.1 Bacteroidota bacterium | reverse complement strand
CAACAAAACAACCTACCTTGCAGACGCTTAGACCGAGTTACAATTTTGGGAATCTTCGGGGAATTCCGGGGACACCTTACTTAATTCCACAGATATAGCGGATATAGTATAAAGGGGACAATCCTATATTGTCCTGTCAAGCAAAAAATAAATAACATGAGAGAACAGGGTCAAATATTCCCTTGGCCCACTTTTCTTTGGTAAAAAAAGACATGGCCAGACCGTTAAGAATAGAATACCCAGGAGCATGGCACCATGTAATGAACAGGGGCAGAAGAGGTGAAATCATCTTTAGTGATGCATGAGGTCGGGCCACGCTAACTATCTAAAACTATTCGAAGACAATCATAAAAACACCCGTATTTGGCCCCTATATTGCGTGAAGAATGGGTGTCAGGCCTACACAGTTGACATACATTCATGAAAAATTATGGAACAAATAAACACCCGGCTAAAAATTTTAGTAATACTGATTTAATTCCTGTCAATTGTGTTGACCTGCCACCCATTGACTTGTTTACTTTATTTTCCTAATGCTTTGCATTTACCGGATTCATCATAGCTTTTTCCGGCATGTGACTTCCACGTTCGTTTTTAAAATGAAAATGCGACTTCCGCCTTGCAATTTGATGTAAATTGCCATATTATCTTACCAGTAAGATTTCAACGCATTTAACAGGAGGTACATCATGACAAATGTTTCAACCACAAAAATGTCATCTAAGGGACAAATTGTCATTCCCGACATTATCAGGAAACAGCTAAATTTGAAACCCGGATCTCAATTCGTGGTCGTCGGGGATAAAGATGTCGTTATACTAAAAAACATATCGCCTCCAGCCCTTAATGAATTTGACGATTTAATTGCTGAGGCTAGAAGGAAAGGAAAAAAAGTCGGTTTAAAAGAATCTGACATTTTGGATGCTGTTAGAACTGCTCGCGGGAAGGCGAAATGAAAATTGTCCTTGATACCAACGTGTTTATATCTGGAATTTTTTTCAGTGGCCCTCCTTCTCTAATTTTACAAGCATGGAAAAATAAAAAGTTACGGATCATGCTCTCGCAAGATATCCTTGATGAATACCATCGTGTGGCTGAGTCTTTATCATCAAAATACCCCACAATAGACATTTTCCAAGTTATTGAATTAGTTACGGTCCATGGGCAGTTCTTCGATACAAAAGATCTTGATATAACAATATGTGAAGATCCTGACGACAATAAATTCATAGAATGTGCAATAGCCAGCGGCACTAAAGTGATTGTCAGTGGTGATAAGCATCTATTAAAAATAACAGGATATCAAGGAATTACTGTTTTTAAACCTCGGGAATTTATTGATCGCTATTTGAATTACCATCGCTAAAGCGAACAAATCATATGCACTCGGACAGCAAAAAGCGCCGTTCGTTCCTCACTCTGTTTTCTGCTGCCGGTGATGTGCGATTATGTAAGCAACCACAACTCTGAGAGATAATAAATGGTCGTCAGATACATTATTGTATAGCTTCCAATGGTGGTAATCGGTATTATTAATGGCGTTACTCAGGAGCGATGGTATGGAAACTACCTTAGCGAATTGCACGCCCATCAAATATCCACTGTTACGGGAGCAATTCTTCTCGGATTTTATATTTGATCAGGATGGTGCATGGGGTCGGGCCACGCTAACTATTCAAAACTATTCGAAAACAATCATAAAAACACCCGTATTTGGCCCCTATATTGTACTTTTTAAGGGCAAAAAAGCATTATTTACAGTAATCAATGGCCAGAGCAAAAAGACAGTATATACCTGGTCAGATATGGCATACCCGAGTTAAATGGGCATTTATCCTGGCAAGAAAACAAGCCCCAGATGGACAGGCTGAAGGTTCAGAAAAACTTGTTCCATCGGAAGGGTAGAAAATTTAACGAGGTGAATAACACACCGATGCCATAAAGGAGAGTTTTTTTGATTAAGTTTGCAAAGGATCGGTGAAGATGGCTTCAGTGGCTCTTTGAAGCCAAGAAACGTTACGGTTTGACAATATTGAATTTCTACCTCGAACCATGTTCACCTACTTGTAATGGGTAACAACCCGGTGATCGCAATGCTATCCCCAAGTCGATGAAGCTGGATGAGTGGGAAGTAAGGTATTTATTGAGACAACTATAAAAAGGTTTGGAATTAAGGCGAAAGGTTGTAAGATTGTTGGAAGCAAAAAAAGCTACGAACTTCGTGAACTATCCGTTCCTTACGGGGCAATTTTACCCATGAAAATGGCCCTTTAAGACAGCAAAACACTCAT
>JAYENH010000633.1:0-2295 GCA_034721995.1 Bacteroidota bacterium | reverse complement strand
AAGGAGAGAGGGTGAGAGGGTGAGAGGGAGAGAGGGAGAGAGGGAGAGAGGATGAGGGAGCGAGAGGACGAGGGAGAGAGGGAGTGAGGGAGTGATGTGAAAAATAAACCACATAAGCACCTAATTTCACATAAGAATGTCTATTGTGCCCTTATGTGGTTAAATTAAACTCTGAACCAGGAATCTTGCCTACCCGATTTTTCTATTCAATTAAATCTCCGTAATTTTATTGGCAATTATTCGAAACTGAATTTCTTTGTTGAATGAGTTAAAATTAATTGTCATGAAAAAATTAGCTATACTATCCGGCCTTCTTGTCTTCTTTCTGATTAACCTGAGTTTTGGGCAAACTTATTTTTATGTCGAAAACATTAGCCTTTCGCCTCAAAATCCTACCGATAATGATTTAATTACTATGGTGGTTTCGGGCAACCTTTCGGGTACCGACATTGTGGTAACAAATGCCTACGTTATTATGAACGGGAATACCGCAGAGGTTTATTTTGAAGTTATGAGTACCGGCATGGGATTAACAGTTTTGGTGCCCTACTCCCATACTTTCACCTTTGGCCCTTTGCCTGCCGGGAATTATACAATCAGCATAAATGGAAACTTTGTTGGCGATTATGTTCCGGCCAATCAGAAACAATTTACTGTAACAGGAACAAGTGTTGAATGTAATGCCGAATTTTTGGCTTATCCCGATCCGGTTCAACCGCCAATCCTGAGCTTAGACTTTTATCAATTTTTAGATCAATCTACGGGAAACAATATTATTTCCTGGCACTGGGATTTTGGAGATGGAAGCACATCAACAGCTCAAAACCCTGGCCATGGATATTTCAATTTGATGCCCGCCCAATATGTTGTTTGCCTTACAATTCTTACATCCGACTCGTGCACCGATACTTATTGCGATACTGTTACTGTCCCTATCGTATATCCACTTTGCAATGCAGAATTCAGTTTTTACCCCGATACAGGTTGGCAACAACCAATTAGTTTCGATATTTATCATTTCACCGATCTCTCAACCGGCAACAATATTCTTTCGTGGTTCTGGGATTTTGGCGATGGAAACACATCTACCGATCAAAACCCACAAAATGCTTATTTCAATGGAATTCCCGGTCAATATATTGTTTGTCTTTCCATCATGACATTCGACTCATGCACCGACACTTATTGCGATACAATTAATATAAACATATACCAACCCGATTGTGATGCTGATTTTACTTATTCGCTCGATACTTTGGTAAACTGTATTAATTGTTACGATTTTTTCGATCAGTCATACTCTATCGGCAACATTATTTCCTGGTTTTGGGATTTTGGCGATGGCAGTTATTCTGTCGAACAAAACCCGATTCATCAATTTGGCCAGGTCGGTTTATATGAGGTTTGCCTTATCATTATTGTTGATGATAGTTGTACATCGGCAAATTGCCAGACTGTTGTAGTTGGCGACACATCGCTGAATTATTGCCAGGCCGGTTTTAGTTATACGCTCGAACCTTCGGTTATCCCTGAAATTATTTATGCCCATTTTTCTGATGAATCAAATAGCAATACATCAATATCAAGCTGGTCGTGGGATTTTGGCGACGGAAACACATCAAATCAGCAAAACCCTACAAACTCATATTGGATATCGAACTGGGGATTAAACACTGTTTGTTTAAGCATCACAACAACATCGGGTTGCACCGACAGTATTTGCAAATCGGTATATGCAGGGTATGATTCCTGCATGATTACTACTACCTACACGGTAAGTGATGTAACTTTGCCGGGTGGATCAAATGGCGAAATTCAACTTAATGTTTCGGGAGGAACTTCTCCTTTTCAATTTTATTGGAGCAATGGTGCAACTACCCAGAACCTAAATAATATACAGGCCGGCACTTATGTGATTTGGCTTGTCGATGCAGCAAATTGCATGTTGAACGAGGTAATCGAAGTAACGGAAAACATATCAACAAGCACACAAACATTAACACTTACATCGGGGTGGAGCATTTTTTCGACATATATCGATCCGCCCGATCCTAATATTGCAAGTGTTTTACAAACTTTCGGCGATACTGTGATTATTGCAAAAAACGGTGTTGGACAAGTATTCTGGCCTATGTTTGGAATAAATGCTATCGGAAATATTGTAATCGGCAAGGGCTATCAGCTTAAATTATCCGGCACTTTTAATCATTATTTAACTGTAACCGGATTTGCTGTTGTCCCCGAAAATGTTGTCTTGAGTTTTCCTGCCGGATGGAGCATCATTGGTTATTTACG
>JAYENH010000632.1:0-10040 GCA_034721995.1 Bacteroidota bacterium | reverse complement strand
TGCTTGTTTTAAAATCTGTGCAAATAACAAAATGATTTCTTATTGGCTTTGTATATTATTTTCAAAATAATGAGATGATAATATTCGTAATCAGTAGCTTAATGATTTCTGTCAAATAATTGAATAAGCAATCTGAGAATCTGTGGCTTTATAAAATTAATTTTTCTTTTTTTCATGCGTTTGCCCTGCACCACGGCTAAATGAATATTTCATTTTGCTGGCAATTCAGCGCAAAAATTTTTGACATTTAATTTTCTTCTTTGTAATTTTATCAAATAAAATAATAATATCTAAAATTATCAGCTATAAATTATATAGGCATGATACCCGTACTTACCGAGGCAATAAAAGAACAACAGGTTATTATAGAAGACCTGCAAAGACAAATTGATGAACTGAAGAAACAAGGAAACAGGAGTCAGTAACCGAAAGAAGGAAATCGGATTACCACAAATTGAATTGTAAACTCAGGCTAAACACAATTTTCATGTTTAGCAAATTATGCTGTTTGGGCTAAACAATCCTCAATAATCGCGTCAAATAAATCACGCATGTTGATTCCGGCCGCTGCGGCCATTTTCGGTACAATACTATTTTCACTCATGCCGGGTATTGTGTTTATCTCCAGGAAATAAAAATCGTTGTTACGCAAAATATAATCAACACGTACCAGCCCTTTGCACATTAGTGTATCGTAAACTTCGGACGAAATTGCCATGCACTTTTTGGTTAACTCATCCGAAATGCGTGCAGGGGAAATTTCATCCACCAGGCTTGGTGTATATTTGGCATCGAAATCGAAAAATTCCTTTTTGCTGACAATTTCGGTTAGTGGCAAAATATAGTCCTTATCCTTTGTTTTTAACAATCCGCAAGTAATTTCATCGCCGGCAATAAATTCTTCGATAATTACAACCGGATTTTCGGTGTAAGCTTTTTCAATAGCAGGCAGCAATTCTTTTTTCTCTTTCACTTTTGAAATGCCAAAGCTCGAGCCCGCTTCGTTTGGTTTTACAAAAACAGGCAAGCCAAGTTTTTCTGTTATTTCATCAACATTAACAGCAAGGCCTTTTTTTACAATTACCGATTTTGCAAGTGTTGTTGAAGTAGCTTTCAAATAATTTTTAGTAGCATCTTTGTTAAATGTTAGTGCCGATGATAGTACGTTCGAAACTGTATATGGCAAGCCAATCAAATCAAAATAAGCCTGGAGTTTGCCATCCTCGCCGGGTGTTCCGTGTATTGCAATCAGGGCACAATCGAATTTCACCTTTTGCCCGTTTTGCACAAAACTAAAATCATCTTTATTGATAACAAGGTTGCAGAGATCATCGCCACAAACTTCCCAGTCTTTTCCTTTTATGGTTACTATATAGGCTTTATGTTTTTCAGGATTGAGCCATTTCTTAATCTGATCGGCACTCTGAACAGAAATTACATATTCGGATGAATCGCCACCCGCAAGAATTGCTATTGTTTTTTTCATAGTGGCAAAAGTAAAAAGAGTTCGGCAAAATGAAAGAGAATATAGTTCAGGGTTCCGAGTTCAAATGTTCTGTTCAAAGTTCTGACCCTATAGCTATCAGTTTCCCAGTTCAAACATTAACAATTTAACCAATGTTCGATAGAGGCATCTAACTGTACGTTTATGAACACTGCAAAGGAATACCATTGACACCTATAATTTATCATAATTATTTGTAATTCTACAATTTAGTTTATCTGGTTTGATACTTGATATGCCAGCCCCGGAAAACTAAATACCTGAATATGAAAAATACTCTGTTGTTAAGCATCATGCTTATTTTTACATGCAGCACTTTTGCTGTTGAAGCTATTGAAACTGCCCCAAAAGGAAAATGTGTTATTAAAGGCACAGTTCTTGATTTTTGGCAGAAAAAGCCAATCGAATATACAAATATTGTGTTGTACAATACCAATGATTCGAGCATGGTAACCGGTACTATAACTGATGAAAACGGAAAATTTCAATTAGAAAAAATTCCGTATGGGAAATATTATCTGATTGTAAATTTTATTGGTTATCAAAAAAAACTTATTGCCAACATTGAATTATCATCAAAGCAAAAAGAATTTAATCTCGAAAATCTTGAACTAAAACCTGCCGATGAAAAGATTGATGATGTAGAGGTTATTGTCGACAGGAATTATGTCGATTTCAAAATTGATAAAAAAGTAGTGAATGTAAGCCAACACGTTAATGCTGCCGGAGGAACGGCTGCCGAGGTCTTAGAAAATGTCCCCGGCATTCAGGTCGACATTGAAGGAAATGTCAGTCTTCGCGGATCGACAAATTATACTGTTTTGATTGATGGGCGGCCATCGATTTTGAATGGCCCCGACCTGTTAAAACAAACACCGGCCGGTACAATCGAAAATATCGAAATCATTACCAATCCATCGGCAAAATACGACCCGGATGGCACTGCAGGAATCATCAACCTGATTATGAAAAAGGAAAAATTGGAAGGTATAAACGGTTTGCTAAATATTTCGGCAGGCACAAAAGGAAAATACGGCGGCAACTTTAATGTAAATTTCAAACGCCGGAAAGCCAATATTTTTGTCGGGGGCAATTACAATGTCCATAGTTTCCCTTCGACAACCACCAACAAACGCGAAAGCTACCTGAGCGACACAGTTGCATTTTTATCAGAAAAAACCGATCGTGTGCAATCACAAACACCCTGGAAATTTTCAACAGGCGCAGATTTCTACCTGTCGCCAAAAACTACCCTTACCATAACGGGTGCAATAGGCGGGTTTGGAATGATACGCGATTTTGATACACGCTACCACGATTACGATACCATTACAGGAAACGAACGTTTTGCCGATTCAAAAAACCAATTCGATATTGACGGGGTATATTTTTCGGGAACAATGAATTTGCGCCAAAACTTTAGCAGCGAAGGCCATTTTATTGATGCAAGCATTACCGCCTGGAACTGGAACAGCGAAAACACACAGGATACCCGCGAGGTTGACCTTGACCAAAACGGAAAAGAAATAAATATTCCGATGCAACTACGAACCCTCGATAAAGTTTACCGCGAAAATATTGAGACAAAAATTGATTACACACTTCCGCTTGGCAAAGGAAAATTAGAAGCAGGAATGGAGGCTCATCTAAATCCGGGGACCAACGATTATACTTTCGAGAATTACGACAACGAACTCGAAATGTGGAACATCGATAGTACATTCTCAAATATAATGGATTTTAAACGAAATCTGTACTCGGTTTATTCAACTTATTCGAATGAGGTATTGGGTTTTCAATATCAGCTGGGTTTGCGGGCAGAGTACACCGATCGTTTGTTAGAACAAAAAACCCTAAACAAAGAGTGGCCCGTAGAAATCCTGAATTTTTATCCGACCATCCATTTAACACGACAAATGGACAAGGGCCAACAAATACAATTAAGTTACAGCCGCCGTATCGACAGGCCCCAGCCCTGGGACCTAAACCCTTTTCCGGCATATAACGACAGCTACAATGCCTTTGCCGGAAACCCTTTGCTAAAACCTGCCGACACCGATGCCATTGAACTCAATTACATAAAGAGAATGAAACTGGGCATGTTGTCGGGTACAGCATTTTATCGCCAAAGCCGTAACACAAAAATAATGTCGATTGATAATACCGAGGGACACCTGATGCTGATAACATGGGAAAACCTGGGAAGGATTGATGCAACCGGCATAGAGCTAATGGCAAATTTAAACTTGAAAAAATGGTGGAACCTAAACCTTAGCACAAATGCTTTTTACATTGATATGCAGGGCGAATTGCTTGAAGAAGAGTTTAGCCAGGCCTCGATGAGTTTCGACAGCAGGGTAACAACTACTTTTAAATTTAGCCCCAAAACACGTTTGCAGATTACTGCTGTCTACCAATCGCCACACGTTGAGGGACAGGGTGAAAAAGAGGCGGATTTTATTACAGCCTTTGCTTTCCGTCACGATTTCCTCGACCGAAAGGCATCTGTCAGCATAAGCATACGCGATCCCTTCAATACACATTATTATAAGGTTTCGACCCGAAACGATAAATTCTACTCCGATTTTTCGATGGATGGTGAATCGCCTTCTGTGCGCATAAGTTTAAGTTATCGCCTTAACGATTACAAGCGCCGCCGCGAGGAAGCCGATATTCAGGTTGGCGGAGGGATGTAGACAATTGTTGATTGATTATTGACGATTGACGATTGTCGATTGGGCTATCCGACTAAAGCTGGATTAAATAAAATAGTTGATCGTTCTTTCTGTAGCATATCAATACATTAAAAAAACTGTGTATAGATCCCAATGCATACTTGATTTTATATGGTTCATACGCCCGTGGAGATTATAATGAGAACTCCGACCTTGATTTTTTAGTGCTTATTGACAAAATCGAAATAACCAGGAACGACCAGAAAAAAATAAAATATCCACTTTATGATATTGAATTCACCAAAGATGATGTTTTAGACCTGCTAATAATCTGATAGCAAGCATTAAACTTATTTTGAAGGAAAATAAAGAATCTTACAATTTGGGAATCTGATTCCGATATTGTAAATTTGTTCCATGATTAGTCGAAGAGCAGAATCGGAATTACTAAAACTATCCAAACAATTTAAGGCGGTAGCTATTATTGGTCCACGTCAATCAGGTAAAACAACTTTAGTAAAATACACTTTTCCTGATAAACCTTATGTTAGTTTAGAGAACCCGGATATCAGGCAATTTGCTCAGGAAGATCCACGAGGTTTTCTTGATCAATATTCGAGTGGAGCTATTTTAGATGAAGCCCAAAGGGTTCCTCATCTATTTTCTTATTTACAACAATTATTGGATGAAAATAAAGAACCAGGAAGGTTTATTATTACTGGGTCTAATAATTTTTTACTACAGGAAAATATTTCACAAAGTCTTGCCGGACGAATCGGCTATATAATATTACTTCCTTTTTCATATAGTGAATTAATGGAAACAGGAAAGTGGGATTTAAATGAGCTACTTTTTAAAGGTGCTTATCCACCCATTTATGATCAGCCTGTAGAAACCAATGCTTGGTATAATAATTATATCCGCACCTACATTGAAAGAGATGTTAGGCAATTAAAAAACATCAGTGATTTATACAATTTCGAACGTTTTATAAAGCTTTGCGCAGCAAGAGTCGGTCAATTATTAAATATGTCAAATCTTGCTATTGAAACGGGTGTTGACCACAAAACAATTTCATCATGGCTTGGGATTTTAGAAAGTAGTTTTATCATCTATCGTTTACAACCTCATCATAAAAACTTCAATAAAAGAATAGTAAAAATGCCAAAACTTTACTTCTATGATACAGGTTTGGCAAGTGCATTACTTGGGATTCAAAATGCAAATCAACTCGATATCAATCCTTATAGAGGAGCTATTTTTGAGAATTTTGTTATTACCGAACTAATTAAAAAGAGTTATAATGCAGGCCAACCGCATCATATATATTTCTGGCGTGATAATACCGGGCATGAAATTGATGCTATAATAGAGAAACCGGATTTACTTTATCCGATTGAAATAAAATCAGGTAAAACAATTACATCAGCTTATTTTTATGGACTGGATTTTTGGAATAAAATCAGCAACCAAAGTGGAGGAACCGTTATTTATGGTGGTAGTTATTACCAAAAAAGAAGTAATGGAATAGAAGTCATTCCCTGGAACAAAGCTTTGTTTGAAGATAAATAACGTAACAACTACTCATCCCCATTTCTATTACCAATATAATTTCTCCATTTGTTGATAGTAGTTGCCATATCTTCGGGCAATTCAGAATCGAATTGTAAACGTTCGCCTGTTACGGGATGGTCGATTGCAAGTGATTTGGCATGAAGTGCCTGACGTGGCAACATCTTGAAACAGTTTTGCACAAACTGCTTGTACTTTGTGAATGTTGTACCTTTTAAAATCTGGTCGCCACCATAGGTGTCGTCGTTAAACACGGGATGCCCGATATATTTGAAATGTGCCCTGATTTGATGTGTCCTGCCGGTTTCGAGCTTACATTCAACCACCGAAACATAGCCAAGCTCCTCTAAAACTTTGTAATGGGTAATTGCAGATTTTCCAAAATCACCATCAGGGAATACCGTCATCATTTTCCGGTCCTTAAGGCTACGCCCGATATTTCCGGTTATTGTGCCTTCCGGTTCGTCGAAACTACCCCAGACAAGGGCAATATATTTTCGATCCGAAGTTCGATCGAAAAACTGTTTTCCTAATTTATTTTTCGATTCTTCGGTTTTAGCAACTACGAGAATCCCTGATGTATTTTTATCAATCCGATGGACCAGTCCCGGACGTGCATCACCGGTATTGAACAAAGGCAAATCTTTGAAATGCCATGCCAGTGCATTTACCAGGGTTCCTGTATAATTACCGTAGCCGGGATGTACTACCATTCCCGGGTTTTTATTTACAATTACAAATTCATCATCTTCGAAAACAATATTAATAGGAATATCCTCAGGTATCAGTTCAATTTCGCGCGGAGGATAAGCCATAACAATGCTTATAACATCATTGGGATGTACCTTATAATTTGATTTTACAGGTCGATCGTTAACAAGGATGCTTCCTGCATCGGCAGCTTGTTGGATTTTATTTCGCGATGCGTTTTCCATACGGTTCACCAAAAACTTATCAATACGCAAAAGTCCCTGCCCCTTGTCGGCAACAAAACGATGATGCTCGAATAATTCATTTTCCTCGGGGGAATCATACTCAATATTTTCTATATCGTCGAATTCGTTCATTAAACAGTTTCAGGTTTCAAATTTTAAATTTGTTTATTGTTGACTGTCGATCATTAACCGCCGACTGTTTTATCTTATCACCATAATTTTACCCTGCCTGATAATTTCATTTCTATCGGTTACTTTAACAAAATATATCCCGACTGAAAATGGCCGCATATCAAGTTGTGTTTTTTCTTCTGAAATTTGTTTCGATAAAACCAATTGCCCTGTCGAAGAAAAAACTTCAAGCCTTGATGACCTTGGATTTTTCTCATCGCTTAAATCAATAGTAAATAAGCCTGATGATGGATTTGGATAAACAGAAAGTACAGCGCTTTTTTTATTTATTTCGGGAATAGCTACAAGTGCTTGTTCAGAAAATACCGGACGTATCATTAATGCACCATTTAGCGATGAGTTTTGCCAGCCACCTGTAACATTATAAAATATCCAGGGATTTCGCCAGTTTGTTACCGAAGTATCGCGGGGAATCCTGTTTTTATCGAAACCAATATTTAGTAAATCAGTGGTGGTTTGTTTCCATCCCACATAAAAAGTATCGGGTACTAAAATAGCCGTGTCCTGCTCCAGGCTTCCTTGCAAAATATATCGGTGAAACCTGAAAAGGCTATCATGATATTCGGGAATTACACCAATTTGGTCATAAAGTAAATCACCGGGCAAACCTGTATTAGAATTATGTTCCCAAATTCTCAGAAAGAAATACTTTTGGCTTGCATCTCCAATAGTACGGTTAAAATACATATCGATTGCACGCAAGGAATCATCAACATAATAATTTAAAAACTTATAGGCAAGCATGGCATTCTGAGTTCCTTCACCGCTAAGTCCATATCCACTTTCGGGCGAACCATCGTCGTGGGCATAATAATCGTCGAATATCTGAACATAGCCTGCCGTGTCGTTACTTTGCGAAAAATCGGCTACAATTTCACCTGGCTTCAGATATGCCTGAACTAAAAATTTAGCATTATCGCTTGTTGCAGTAGAAAAAGTATAATTCAGGTTATGTGTAATAGTAGTATCTCCCGGACCGAAATTATCAGATGCACCTCCGCCACCAATCAACTCTACAGGTGGATCGCCGGTTATTAAATCATAAATCTCAATCTCGCGAATAATACTGATTGTATTAGTCCTGTGGTTGGCAAATGTAAAGCTGTATGAATCGACCATTTGACTATTATCTACGACAAAATGCCTCCAGGGCATAGAAGTGTAATCGCGCAAAAAATATGTAGGCCCCGAAATAAAAGCCAAATCGGTAAGTATTGTATCGGAACTTGTGCGACCGGTATCAAGGTAAACATAGTCGATATGCCACTGGTCGGCATTGCTTGCCCAGCTTGCCTCATATAATCCTGTTAAGCTCGCATAATTTTTAAACCTGAACTGAAATCCCTTTTGATAAAACAAAGTATCGAAGGGAACCGGCAGTATCACAGATTTGAAATTATGAAAAAGAGAACCTGTTGTACTCCATGTCCAATGCCACTCGTCGGTTTCGGGAGCATAATATTCGAGCACCAGCGAATCGCTTTCTTCAGGGCTATCGGCTGTACCTTTTGGTTGATAATAAAAACTAATGTACAGGCTGTCGTCGGCTGTATAATTTTCAAGATTAATCGGAAGGGATGTTAATTTATCGGCAAGAAACTGTGTGGAGCTGGCCGTGGGGTGTAAAGCTCCAGCACTATTAATTGCATCGAAAGTGGCAACTCCAATCGAAGGAGGGTGTACAGGATATCCATTGTTGATGTACACGTCTTTATCGGCCCAGATTGTATCGGCAGGAAAAACTGTGTAACTCGAAAAATCGTCGAAAAAGGGAAGTTCGAGAGTGTCGGCCTGATTTGTGCTTTTTGTAAGGATATCAGGGTTTTCCCTGATATATTTTAAGATGGCAGGGTTTTCCTGTAAGCCAATCTCTACTTCCTGCGCAAAAGCATTATTGGATGCAAGCCATAAGCTTAGAAATATGCTGATTAATAAAAGCCTTTTCATATCAATATAAATTATAGAGTCGTATTATTTTTAAGAGAATCGGATAAATCGAAAATTATTGTGTCAGATTGAATTTTTGTTGAATCGGTGGTGAGCCAGATATCAATAGATGATCCAAGTTTAATAGTATTTTTATCATTTGATTCGGGTTTTTGGGCAAAAACTTTTGCACTTATCGAGTCTTCCTTATTTTCAACTGATTCATCATAAAACACAACCCCTATATTCAAATAGGCATTGCTGGCAAACGAACGTGCCGAATCAAGTTCAAGAGAAATAAGATTTGGTAAAAGGGTTTTTTCTTCGCTAAGGCCCTGCCCAAGCACCAAATCGATAACCGAGCCTTTCGATATTAAACTATCGGGCGGGGCTTCCTCATTATTGTTTAATTGTCTGAGTACAATATTAACTGCCAAATCAGGCTCGTAGCTAATCCTGCCAATTTCGAGTCCGAGGTTTTCAAGTATTGATTTTGCCTTTCGGAAAGATAAATCAATAAGATCGGGCATATTAACTTTTTCTGCTTCCAAAGCATTAATAGTAAAATAAATTGTACGGTTTTCTTTGACCATTAAACCCGAATCAGGAATTTGATCGATAATAATGCCAGCGGGCAAATCGTGCACAAATACCGAATCGATAATCTGATACCTTATTTTTTTTTGTTGACAAATAGAGTCGGCAGAAGATATACTGCAAAATTGAAAGTTTGGCACCGGAAAACTATGTCCATGAAGGGTGTATATTTTTAATCCCCATAGAGAACCAAAAATCAGTGCAATAACAATGGCAAATGCGATGAGAAAGTTCTTTAGAAACATTCTACTAATTAAAAACTTTATAAACTCCATCCGGTTTTATTTGTAATTCAATAGTAATTAATTTATTTGCCCTCAATAGCTCTATCTACCGAAAGGCAGGTTTAGCGAAGAAGGGCAATTTTTTATCAAAAAAACGCAGCGGCAAAGATAGAATTTTAGTCGGAATTGAAATTTGATATCTGATTACAATGTCTTTTATACTAAGACTTTTGTAGAATTTGCTTTTAGAAAATGAATACACTACTTGTAGTGTGTATGAGAAAACGCCAATAACTGCGTTATGTTCATCTTTAAACTCAGCCATTTGCAAAAGTAATTCCAATAACTATCGGGACTCCGCTTTGATTTGAACGAAAATCTCACTTTTTAGACTCGACTAATATATAATATGCTA
>JAYENH010000631.1:0-2296 GCA_034721995.1 Bacteroidota bacterium | reverse complement strand
TTGGTTTTAATCCAATAGGCGGTGGTGGTGGTGCCGAATTCAAAGAAGGTCTTCCTTCGTTTGAAACCGGTTTTTCTGAATTGCCTACAATGCTTGCTCCATTTGGTTATGACGATAGTTATTCCGGAGATTTTTACTTTTCGGGAACATCGGTTTTCTGGGGTTTACAATTGGGTGTTACTTACGAAGTAAACGATTACATTTCGGTATATGCCGGTGGCCGTTACCTTATGGCAAAAAACACTTACGAAGGCCATATTAAAGATTTGACATTGTATACCAGTGAGGGAGAAATTTCCGCTAATGCAGCAATTTTAGGTGTAGCAGATATTATGAATGCTACAGCCGGCCAGCTACAAACTATGGTCGATCTTGGTATTGGAGGTTTAACACCTGCCGAAGCCGCAGGTGCAGGATACATCACTACAGAACAACAACTTGGTATCGAAGCTGGTTATGCCGGACTTGGACTTCCTGCTGCAACTCCTATAGAAACCGGGCAAGGCGCATTTACTGCTGCCGGTGTACAATATACTGCCAAGGCAGGTCTTCTTGTAGATCAGGAAGTAGAAGCTGAAGAAAACGGAAGTGGCTTTACGCCAATTTTTGGTGCAAACTTCTCGCTGCTTGACAAGCGGTTAAATATTGGCCTTAAGTACGAAATGAAAGCTGAAATTGAGCTTGAAAATAATACTACTAAAGATTTCATGCTTGGGTTCGATAATGATAATAATCTGGTTACCATGTTCCCCGATGGTGCAAAAAAACGATCAGACATGCCTGCAATGCTTTCGGTTGGTGCCAGTTATCAATTAAACCAAAAACTTACTGTACATGGTGGTTACCATTTGTATTGGGACACCGAAGTTGACTGGGACGGAAAAGAAGAAAATATCGACAATAACTATTATGAAGCTGCTTTTGGCCTCGAATATCAGGTTGCCGATAATTTGTGGATCAGCGCAGGTTATTTGTATGCTGCCAGTGGGGTTAATGTTGATTACCAAACCGACATGGGCTATAGTTTAAGCTCAAACACTGTTGGATTTGGAGGAAAATTCAAAGTTCAGGATAATTTCTATATTAACCTCGGCATGTTGTACACCAGTTACGATGAGGGAGAAAAAATACACAATGATTACAATCTCGCTACCGATGTAAAAGAAACTTATGCGAAGGACAATCTTATTTTTGCTATTGGTGCAGATATTAAATTGTTCTAAAAATATTTTTTATTGAAATTGAAGGCAGGGTTTTAAAAATCCTGCCTTTTTTTATCCTGCGAAATCATTTTTACTTTGCAAGATTATTTAATTATCAAATAAGATTACCGGGGATATGGCAAAAAATATATTTAAAAACCCAAATTTTGCTTTCTGGTTATTTACCATAAGCGTTGCTATTGGACTTACTTTACCCTGGCTGGTACAGGAGGGTATGTTTATGGACGGGCTGCTGTATAGTTGCGTGTCGAGGAATTTGGGGCATGGCATCGGAAGTTTTTGGTTTCCGCAATTTAGTGAATTAAATGTTGGCGGCCTGCCTTCGTTCCATGAGCAACCTCCTCTGGTATTTGGCATACAAGCAATTTTCTTTTATTTTTTTGGCAATAGCATTTATATCGAAAGGGGCTATACTTTTCTCATGTTATTGTTAAGTATCTATTTTATTTATTTAATCTGGAAAGAAATAAACAGTAGTACAAAAGACCAAATTCCTTATGGCTGGCTTGCCATTTTACTGTGGATATCCACATCTCTGGCTTTTTGGTCGTTTCGCCATAACATGCAGGAAAATACAATGGGGATTTTCACCCTGCTCTCGGTCTTGTTTATTTTTAAGGGATTTAATAAGCCAAATAATCAAATTTTATTCTTTTCTGTTTCGGGTGTGTTTATTACCCTCTCGCTTCTGTCGAAAGGCTTTCCGGGGCTATTCCCCATAAGTGTTCCATTTTTATACTGGATTACCCATCGAAAACCGGGTTTTGCTAAAATGTTTTCTCAGTCGGCTATATTATTAATGATTCCTGTATTGATTATTACTCTGTTACTTTTATTCCCTGATAGTCGCCAGAGTTTAAGTTACTACTTTTTCGATCGTATATTGCAACGTATTGATTACATGCCCACCATCGAAAACAGGTTTTATATTATCAACAGGTTGCTTATGGAATTGATAGCTTCTGTTATTATCGTATTTCTTTTTGCGATAAGCCTTTATTTAATAAATGTTAAACTTATAACAAAAAGCAATAGCAGTCTGGCACTATTATTTATTCTGATTGGCTTTTCGG
>JAYENH010000630.1:0-2297 GCA_034721995.1 Bacteroidota bacterium | reverse complement strand
TATTGCTTTTACTTTCCAGTAATAACTCTCTACAGGATCGAGATTAGTTAAAATAAAATAGGTTTCGGATGTAGAATAAATTTCTACATCAATAGTAAAAAGCAAATTGTGGGCGGTCTGTACCTGATAATAATCGCTGAGTTGAACATCTTCCCAGTCGAGGATTACATGGTTGTAGGGCAAACCCGACGACATATTCGGCGGACTAACAAGAATCGGAACTTCAAGACTTATGGCTGTGGTGAACGACCAGGTATCGCTCCATTCGCTATTGTTTAAAGTATCGTTGAGCGATTTTACATGCCAATAATAGTTAGTGAGCGGCAAAAAACCACTTGCTTCAAATTCAGAATTATTTGTAGTATCGGATACAAGATCGAAGAAAAAACTTGCATCGCTGGCATACTCAATTAAATACTCCTGTGCATGATATACATTTTCCCAATCGAAAGTTAAATCCTGAATATAAAAATTACTGATGCCATTGTCGGGGTAAAGCAGTAAGGGCGGCGACAAGGTTTCCTGCTCTGTTATAAAATAATACGCCGCAGACCAATCGGATAAAAACGCACCATCGAAAGTCCGTGCACGCCAGTGATATGTAGTTGCAAACTGAAGGTTAACAATGCCGGCTTCGGAGTTGCTTACATAAGCTTCAACAGGGTTGTTAAAATCAGCAGAAATGTCGTATTGATAATAATAACCGCTTGCCCCGGGCACATCTGTCCAGTTGAGCAAAGGGTTTACTGCTACCTCTATTTCGCTAAACAAAGGGTTTTGCAATGTGGGCGCAACGGGCAACACAAGGGTATCTTCACCGGTACTAAACCAGCGTTCCTCCCATTTGCTTGTGTCCACTTCGTTTATTACACGCACCCGCCAGAAATATATTTGATTATCGCTCAATGTGTCGGTAGTAAATTCAGAATCAGTACCATTCGAAAATGGCGATGTGTACTGAAAATACTGCTGCTCTAAATTGGGGGAGTCAAAAGTATTGGTAGTGTCAATTTCCAATTCATAAGCAGTGGCTTGATAATGATACCACCAATCTAAATAAACCCCGTTTTCATAAAGGCTCAAAGTAGCATCTGCAGGTGTAAATAATCCCACTTGATCATAAGTATAAAACCAACGTGTTTCGCTCCACGACGAGGTGTCCAATGCATTAATGCCCCGCACCCGCCAATAGTATCCTGTGCCGAAATAAAGATTTACTACTTCTTTTTCGGAAATGCTATTTAAATAATAATTATCTAAATATGCAGAATTGAAACTTGCTGCTGTGTCTAATTGAAATTGATAAATCGAACATCCGTCGAAGTCTTCCCAATCGAAAATCAATCCCGTAAAAGTGCTGGCCCCAATGTTCGGGCTAACAAGATTGATAGTGTCGTGTGTATGGATTTTCCACGTAACGCTCCAGTTACCTGTGTCAACTGCATTGTGCGCCCTGGCCCGCCAGTAGTACGTCGAAGCAAATTTCAGTGGATCGATAAAAGTTTCGGTGTCGCCGTTTTCGTCCATAGGGTTTATATAGACATTTTGCCCGTTTATCAGGTTAGGAGTACTAAAACTGCTCGAAACATCAATTTGGTAATCATAAAAATTGACCCCTGCATGGGCCAGCCAGTCGAAATTAACTGCACATTCTGTCCAGCTATCGTTGGCCGGGCTGTTTAAATAAACTGTGTTGTCGGTAATAAATTCCGATGTATTCCATTCCGATGTATCAACACCATTTCGTGCCCGTACACGCCAAAAATACTGTGTGCCAAAATACAGATCATCGACAAAAAATTCGCTGTCGCTGTTTCCACTTCCTCCTTGTTGAAAAAGATTGGTGCCTGTAATTATTGCAGGCGATGAAAAATTAATGTCGGAATCGATTTGATAATCATAATAAAAACAACCGGGAAACGAAAGCCAGTCGAGAAGGGCTCCCGTATAAACTGTTGTGCCCGAAGCCGGTGAATTAATTTCGGTTAACTCTTTTGTCGAAAAACTTTCCATTGTCCATTCCGATGTATCGACGAGGTTGCGCGCCCTTACACGCCAAAAATATTGCTGCCCGAAATATAGGTTTTGTATCAATTGCTCGCTGTCGTAAAAGCCATTTAGCTCGCTAAAATAAATATCTATGCCCGAAACCAAAGCAGGGGAATTAAAACTGCCGGTGGTATCAATTTGGTAATCGTAATAATTAATCCCAACATGCGAATCCCAGTCTAATAATGCTTCGACATAAGTTTCGGTGCCTGCTACCGGTGATACGGGAGTTACATAATCGCGGGTTG
>JAYENH010000629.1:0-2298 GCA_034721995.1 Bacteroidota bacterium | reverse complement strand
CATATTTCTATTAACCACAGAGTTGCACAGAGTTTTACACAACTTGTCCCGCTTTTCGCGGGAGAGTATCACAGAGAGGAAAACCCAACATTACTAAAAAAGTGTAAACCCGGAAATGAAAAATGCCCATAGCCTAATGTAATTTTAAAATATTTACTACTACTTTACGAAGTTAATTCAATGGGCTGTCTTATCCGATACTTTTACTATTTTTGATTTTTGAAAAATAATATGAAAAAGTATTCCCAATTTCTATCAATAAATACAGCAGCTAAATTAGGTTGTGAGATTTTGAAGATCGAAAAAATGGAAAAACATAAACCAATGACCTTGAATAATAGTATTCAAAGTCGATCATAATAAACAAGATAAAAACGGAGGATTAAATGATGAAAAACTTATTAATTAGCTTACTGGCACTCGCACTACTTGCAGGTATTACTGTTTCCTGTGGGCAACAGGGCGAACCTAAAACTGAGAAAGCCACCTTGTCGGATGAGGACAAGGCATTTATTGATCTGGCAGGAAATTATTTCGAACCTATTCCCGATAGTGTCCCAAATGTTGACAATCCAATATTTGCCGAAAAAATTGAATTAGGATGGATGCTCTTTTACGATACTCGTTTGTCGTTGAACAACTCCATAAGTTGCAACACCTGCCATAACATGTCGACCTACGGTGTCGACAATAATCCCGTATCGGTAGGTTTTGGCGGGCAAACCGGTAGCCGTAACTCGCCCACAGTACTTAATGCAGCACTGCATTTCTCGCAGTTTTGGGATGGCAGTGCCAAAGATGTTGAGGAACAAGCCACCGGCCCGGTAATGAACCCCGTTGAAATGGCCATGCCACACGAAGATATTGCAGTGGCCCGCATTGCCACCATTCCCGAATATCAGGCCATGTTTAAAATTGTTTTTCCCGACGAGGTGCCGGCTGTTACACTTAAAAATATTGGCAAGGCCATTGGCGCATTCGAGAGGGGTTTGTTGACCCCCGGACGTTTCGATGATTTCCTGAATGGTGATGGTGCTGCCCTATCAGAAAAAGAGAAAAAAGGATTGGATAAATTTATCAGTACCGGCTGCATAATGTGCCATACCGGCCCGGCACTGGGTGGGCAAAATTTTTTCAAATTTGGCCTTGTGGTTGAACCATACTGGGAATACACCAAAAGTGAAAATCACGATGAAGGTTTGTTTGGGATTACCGGAATCGAAAGCGATAAATATAAATTTAAAGTTCCCGGTCTGTTGAACATTGCCCGTACCTATCCTTATTTTCACGATGGCTCGGTGTGGGATTTAAAGGAGGCCAACCGGATTATGGCCCAAACCCAGTTAAATAAAGATTTGTCGGAAGAAGACCTCGACCTGATCACTAACTGGATGCAATCGCTTACAGGTACGATACCTGAAGATGCGCTTCGTTTGCCAATTTTACCGGCTGCTACCAACGAAACACCAAAACCACAAATGACATTGTAAACCATGATTAGTTTGATGATTGGATTTACATGAATAAATATAATCGAAACCCTAATTTATTTGCAACTACTCAGGTAGATTGTTTTCCTGATAATTAGTCTCTAATAATTTGGGATTCCACGCAAAGACCGCAAAACAAAAGAAACGCAAAAGACGCAAAGTTTACAAGATGAATGCTTTGCGTTTTTTGCGACTAAAATGTACAAACTACTTTTTGTGTTTTATGAAAAACGCCGAAATATTTTTCGTTCAGTAACAAATAATAGTACAGCTACGTCTTAGCTCTCAATAATTCAGAAATAAGGCACACAGATAAAGGATGATGAAACATTATTCAAAACGCGGGCAAAAGGACAACAATATCTACTTTCTATTTATCCTGATTTTTCTTGTGGGGCTTAATCATGTGGGGCTGGGGCAAACCGGAATTTTAAAAGGTCAAATACAGAGTGCCGATGGCAAGCCACTTTCTTATGCAAGTATTTTTAATGTAAGCAGTAGCACAGGTACTGTTAGCAATATCGATGGAAATTATTTTATGGAACTGCACTTTGGCCGCCACGAAATTGAATTTAGTTTTCTTGGATTTAAAAGGCAGCAGATTTTTATTGATATCAATAAAGATACTACACAATTAAATATCAGCTTAAAAAAGGAAAACTACTTGTTGGCGGAAGTAGTTGTTGGCTTAGACGAAGACCCTGCTTATGAAATGATACGCCAGGCAATAAAAGCCCGCGATAAAAACCTGGTACGAACAGGCACTTTCGATGCCAGCGTATATTCAAAAGGGATCTACAAACTTTTA
>JAYENH010000628.1:0-2298 GCA_034721995.1 Bacteroidota bacterium | reverse complement strand
CACAGATTATAAATAAAAATAATGCTATTGCAAATAATTATTCACAGATTTCAAACTACCTTTGGTAGTTTGCTTTGTGAAAATTTATTCTGGTAAATTCCTTTTAATCTGTGAACTTTTTCATGAATACCTATAAAATTATATAATATTGTGAGTAATCTGTGGCATTTTTTGTCCCTTATATATTTTCTGCCAAAAAATACACAGCCTGCCCCGCTTATTTACGGGGAATGTTATGAATAAGATACTAATATAAAATAGGTTGATAAATTGTAATTTGCTAATTGAGATTTATTTGGAATTTGTAGAAAAAGGTGTGTTTCCTAAGAAGTGCTAATAAAGGCCATCAACAACTTAAGGGATGGCCTGTAACCCAGGTCAGGTAGGTTGTAAAATGAAGTATTATCAATAGTGCAATCCATCCGGGCCTGATTTTCGATGCAAATATCCTTTCGCCAAGAAACAGGTAAAATGGAAAAATCACAATTATAAAACGGTGCATCGATCCTACCGAACCCGAACAAAGTGGCAATATCAAACTTACCCAAATAAATACATTCAGGCTAAAGGAAAAACGCTTCGATATTAAAAAAGCAAACAGTATAATTATTATGGTATAAACAGAATTAAACTGGGTTGCAAAATCGCCCCGCCTGAAAAATGAGAATAGCGGAAACATAAACTCGCGGTACCACCCCTGTTGGGCAATACTAAAAGCCAAAAACTCTCCTGTCATTTTCTGCTGATAAAATCCATAAATGATAAAAGCAATAGGACCGCTAATAAAAATCAATACAGGTTTTAGTAAATTTTTGCTGAAAAGTAATGGCCAATCGATCTTGTATTTTTTTACTATCCCAATTGCTTCGAGATAATAAATAAGTAAGGGCAACAACACTACTATTCCGTTGGGCCTTACAAGTACTAATGGTATTATCAATATTGGGACGAGCCAGATTTTTTTGTAATGAATTGCAAGAAAGCTATAAATGAGGAATGTAAAATAAACTGCTTCGGTGTAAAACATCGAATAATAATAATGAAAGGGGAACAGCATAAAAACTGTGGTCATGAAAAGTGATTTCTCTTTTGTTTTTCCCTGTGCCCGTGCAAAATAAAAGGAACCAATAAATGATGCAAGGCTAAAAACAAGAGACCAAATAAGTGCCGTAAGGTTGAAAGTTTTCCCGCTAAGTATCGAAAGTCCCCGGTTAAGGGCAGGGTACAGTGGAAAAAAGGCCCACGAACTTTGTGTAAATTCAGGGCCGTTGGAATATCCAATATCTTTTTTGTTTGTGATTTTCGGATAGCCATTTACTGAAATTTTTTCGTACCACCACGAATCATTTTTTTTGAAAGCAGAAACTACCGTATTGTAATCCAGAAGTTTTTCATCGTTTTCAAACCAAACAGTTCTAATGGAAAACGAAAAAACCAGATAGAAAATTTTCAGTGCTATCGTTAATAGGATTATGGTAATTACAGGATTTTTCATCAAGATTAATTCAGGTCAGGGAATCGCTAAATACCTTCCTTCAAACTTCCGACTTCGGTCTTCCGACTTCGGTCTTCCGACTTCCAACTTATTTCTCCTCCTGAATGTACGATTCGATATGTCGCTTTGTTTTGGTATCGTAAATATCTTTTATAGTAATCATAATGCCGGTTTCCTCTACATCGCCAAAAACCGTGTTCAGGGCAGTTCCAAAATTTCTCATTGTGGGCGACAGGTTCATGTAAGCATTTATAAGTGGAGGAATATTTACTCCGAGCTCGCGTACTTTTTGCGACAATATTTTGTATTCAGCTTTGTAATCGTTGCCGGGGAATATTTTTTTTAACTCATCAGCAGGCATATAAAATGAAAGCGGCTTGATTGGACGTACCAGATTATCTTTATCGGCAAAATAAGCTTGTAAAAAATACAAGATGTAATCTCGCGCAGTTTGGTTAAAATGAGGATACATAGTAACCTTTCCGAAGAAATATTTTACGTTTGGATTATCAACTATTAATGCTCCCAACCCGTCCCATAAATTATCTAAAGCAAAAATCCCTTTTCGCCCACTTTGCCCCGACTGGTAATCGGGTTGAACAAAAGAGCGGCCCAGTTCAATAGTATTCGGGAGAAAGTTATTTTTAAAGTCATCAGAAAAGTTAAAAAGATGGATTGTCGATAAGTCGATATTTTCTTTTTGGTTGCAGGTTGCCTGCTCGCAATTAAAATAGCGATAGCCTCCAATTATTTCTTCTTTCTCGGGGTTCCAAACAATAAGCTGTTTATAGGGATTGTCTTTT
>JAYENH010000627.1:0-2303 GCA_034721995.1 Bacteroidota bacterium | reverse complement strand
GTTTTCGATGCTTTAAGTACAATGGTAAAAGGAAAAATGGTTAAAGTACTTTCGTGGTACGATAACGAATGGGGCTACTCGGCCCGTGTGGTTGACCTTGCCGTAAAACTGTTTTAATTTGAATATAGATTAAAAAGCCTCTCCAAAAACGGAGGGGCTTTTTTATGCCATTTGGTTTCTTTGAACGCTGAAACGCTAAGATACAGAGTTTTTCATTACTACTTTTTTTTGCTGAAATTTAGGCTAAATCTTATCCGATAGCTATCGGGGTTGAGGTGCTGGCATTTTATTTTTGAGGGGTGAAGCTCCGATATGTAATAGCATAGGGTAGACCTCGCCGACGGCGAGGGAAACCCTATGAATTGTAAAAATGCGTGATAAAGACCTGAAAGGTCGACATGTTTAATGAATTTTATGGTATGTGGTTTTTCCTTGACATGTCGGGCTTTCAGCCCTTTTGCAATATGCTCTGTCAGTCATAGGGTAACTCTCGCTGGCGAGAGTTACCCTATGCTTTTACAGATCATCCTTTCAGGATTGTCATTATGCTGAATAATAAATAATTTGTTGCCAGCACTTCAAAATAAGATTTAGCCAAAATTTATTCTTTTTTCTCTACGCCTCTTTGCCTCTATCGTTTATTTTATTTGTTTGTGCCAGCTATCAGGTTTCATATAAAAAGCATAGTTTTCTTCAAACCGTTGTTGTGTATTTGTCGTTATGCAAAGTACAATTGTCGCTTTATTTAAACTAAACAAAATAAAAATGGAAAAACTACAAATTGAAAACAAGTTACAAACTAACAAAGAGTTAGAAGTTTTTATCAGGACTTTTCCGCGAGGGAGAAATTTAAAAGCAAACGAAATTACTTATTTGCGGGTTTTAAAAGATAAGCTCTTAATTGTTCGTGCAGTAAGACAGGGTATTTCTAATCAATTATTTAATGAAATTAAAAATAATTCACCCTATTCAGAGTTGTTGTCAGGATGGAACTCTTTACCTTGTCAACCAATAGGTCAACTTGTTGGCGATCAATTTGTAAAAGAAAACAAATATGCTGTACTAAAAGTACCCAGTGTTGTAGTTAAAGGGGAATTCAACTTTATATTGAATCCAAAACACAAGGACTTCAAAAAAATAAAAATTGCTAAAACCGAACCATTTCCTTTCGATCCAAGATATTTTGGCATTTAAATAATGCTTCGGGTCATTTTGAAATTCACTTTCTATTTCTCGGCGCATCTGTGCCTCTGCGTTTATTTTAGGTTTTGGGGAAAATTGCTTTTGGGGCGATAATAGTTTGCGAAATCCCCCTGCCCGCCAAAAAAAGTATCATCCCTAACCAAAGGCTGTGATTTCCAAGAATAGGGGCAAATATTAAAACTGTAGGAAAAAAAACTACTATGGTGGCTACGAGCATTGTGTTTCGCATAGCACGCGAAGCGGTTGCCCCAATATAAATACCATCCCATAAAAACGAAACAAAACTTACAATTGGAATAGCCGCCACCCAAAGAATATAGCTGCCTGCATATTTTATCAATTCCTGATTATTTGTGAGTAGCATCAGAATAAAATTGCCCGCCAGTAAATAAACAATTGAAAAAGGAATACTGATAATCAAGCCCCAAACAAATAACAATTTTATAGAGCTTTTTAAACCCTCTTTGTTTTTTTCGCCAATAAATTTGCCGACAAGGGCCTCGGCAGCATAAGCAAAACCATCAATCAGATATGAGAAAATAAAGAAAAACTGCAAAAGCATTGTATTTACAGCAAGAGTAATATCGTTAGTGCTTGCCGATTTTGAAGTGAAATATGTAAACACCACCATCAGGCATAATGTGCGGATAAAAATGTCGCGGTTAACGAGGAAAAACTTTTTTAAAGCCGCCCATTTTATCATCAGGGTATAATTCCATAAGTGAAACAGATGTCTGTATTTTTTTATCAGTAAAAAAACACTCATAAAAAAACCGGCATATTGTGCCAATAAAGTGCCATAAGCAACCCCTTCCGATTTCATACCAAAACCATAAATAAACAGCAAATTAAACGCAACATTCAAAAGGTTTATGGTAATAGCAACAATCATCGGGTATTTTGCATTTTGCATTCCGAGAAACCAGCCCGACATTGCATACAGGCTAATGGTAGCAGGTGCTGCAAAAATCCGGATATAAAAATATCCCGATGCCAGCGATTCAATTTCCGGACTTCCGCTAATCAATAAAAAACTAATTTTTTCGATAGGCAACTGCAAAGCAATAAGCACAATACCCGCTCCCAAAGCAACCAGTATT